>JBGMQW010000093.1:0-5258 GCA_048060815.1 Thiohalomonadales bacterium
TATAAGGCATTCCTGGATGAACCAGTGATTTTGGCGGTAAAGCTAGCTGCTTTTTTGACGCCTAATTCGCTGATTAGTAGCGTTAAAATATCTATATCTTTAGCACTAATTTCTTGATTTTTTTGAATTTTATGTCCTTTTAACAGTAAAACAATTTCGCCTTTTTGTTGATTTGAATCTGCTTTGACCCAATTATATAAATGCTGTAATTCATCAGAATGTATTGTTTCAAAGGTTTTGGTTAGTTCGCGAGCTAAACAGACCTGACGTGTAGGGCCATAAACTTGCAGCATATTTTCTAAACAAGCCACTAAACGATGAGGTGACTCATAAAATATTGAAGTTGGTTCAAGCTCTCGTACACTTTCTAATAGTTCAATTCTGGCATGTTGTTTTGCAGGGAGAAAGCCATAAAAAGTAAATTTATCGGATGGTAATCCTGATACAGATAATGCAGAAATTAATGCAGATGGACCCGGTATTGGAATAACCCGGATTCCAGCTGCTACTGCTTTTTGTACCAGGATATAACCTGGATCACTAATTAATGGTGTACCCGCATCAGATATAAGTGCCACCGAATGCCCTGATTTAATAAAGTCGAGTAGTTCTTTGTGGGTCTTTTGTTCATTAAAGTCGTGCAAGGCTGTACATTTGGTGTTTATACTATAATGGGATAGAAGTTTTCGGCTATGCCGAGTGTCTTCCGCTGCAATAAGATCAACTTTTGATAGTATAGCAATAGCGCGATAAGTGATATCAGCCAAATTTCCGATTGGCGTAGCCACGATATATAAATATTCATTTTCATTTGACATCGTATTACAATGATACGAATAATTTTGGCTTATTCGCTATTTGTCTCACTCTATAATGATTAAACACGTTATCATAATACTATGAATATATTTAAGTATAAAAATAAGAAATTAAATAAAACAATAGTACTCCCATTTATTGCAATAGCAATATTTTTACAATCATGCGCAATTAATTTATCATCCGTAGATAGTACTAGTGAAGGTATAGCCCAAGCCGAACAATATTTAACTGAAAAAAAATACGTTCAAGCCGCTAAAATTTTTACCTCTATTGCTCAGGAGGTTACTTCACCTGAGTATGAAGAATTAATGTTACGTGCAAGTTCGTCACTTGCCAAAGATGGCCAAACTGCACAGGCAAACCAAATACTGAATTCACTGGAAATTAGCGAATCATTTCCAAAGCTGCTTTTTTACTTGCAATTAACTAAATCCCAGATTGCTATGAAACAAAGGCAAGTTAACCTGGTATTATCATTATTGGACTCCCCTCCTGATGATGTTGCTAATCACTATATGGCTGATTTTTATTTACTTCGTGCGCGTGCTTTTTCAATGAATAGTAACCGCCTGTCAACTGCTACCGAACTTGTTAAAAGAGAAGTTTATCTGGAATCAGATAAAGACATTAAAGCGAACCAGCAAGCCATCTGGAATTCTCTATCTGTTTTGTCTGTACGAACATTGCAACAATTACGCGTATCACCACCACCAGATATATTAAGTGGCTGGATGGAATTAGTCGAGATTGCAAAAAAATACCAACTACGGCCAGGCTTGTTAAAAGAAAAAATTCAACTGTGGCGAGACAGTTATTCAGATCACCCACTAACACCCGACTTAATAGCAGGGTTATTAGAACGTAAAGCAGAAGATGTTGCATACCCAAAACACATCGCTTTATTGTTACCACTAAATGGTAAGTTTTCGAAAGCTGCTGAAGCAATTCGTGATGGTTTTATAGCTTCATATTATCAAAATAAATCAGTTACGGATTTAACTATTCGAATTTATGATTCCAGTACGTTTACAAATAATATTCTTGAACTGTATACAAATGCTCAAAAAAATGGGGCCGAATTTATTGTAGGTCCTCTAAATAAAAAATCTGTACAATTATTAGCGCAACAAGATTCTATACCAGTACCAACCCTGGCACTAAATTACACTCAACAACCAGAAACAACTCCTAATAATTTATTCCAGTTTGGTCTGTCTCCTGAAGAAGAAGCGATACAAATAGCTGAGCGAACCTGGCTTGATGGTTATGTTTCTGCCGCTGCACTGGTACCTGCAGGTCCATGGGGTCAACGTGTACTTCAGGCATTTACAAAACGCTGGGAACAATTAGGAGGCCGAATTGCAGAATATCAAACTTATAATGCCTCGGTAAACGATTATACCGTTCCAATTCGTAAATTACTCAATATTGATGAAAGCCGCGAACGTTACCGTACGATAAGGAGACTGGTAAAACAAAGTATCAAATACACTCCGCGACGTAGACAGGACATAGACTTTATATTTCTTGGTGCTTATCCCAGACAAGCGCGTCAAATTAGGCCACAATTAAAATTCTTTCATGCCGCAAAAGTACCGATCTATGCAACCTCGCATATTTTTACGGGTAACTTAAACCCTGAAAAGGATCGCGATATGGATGGTATAATTTTTGGCGACATGCCATGGGTATTATCCGAAAACAGTTCAAATAATAGTATCCGATCAGAAATTGAAGAATATATAACAACCTCAGGAAAACAATTACAACGATTATATGCACTTGGGATTGATGCATTTAATATTATTGCTGCTATTAATCCATTAAAAACTTACTCGTATGAACGCTATGATGGTGAAACAGGCAGTCTTAGTATTGATGAAAGTAATCGCGTTAACCGCCAATTAACATGGGTCAGATTTAGAAGTGGTCAACCCACTCTGTTGGATCAAGATTTAAGATAATGGTTTTAAATCCAACCAAATATGTTAATCATACAAGAGCAGTAGGCAATGTAACAGAAGATATTGCCTGCCAATATCTCAAAAAAAATGGTTTGATTCTTATCACTAAAAATTTTAGTCAGCGTATTGGTGAAATTGACCTCATAATGAAACACGAAAATGTTATTGTGTTTATTGAAGTACGATACCGGAAAAATATCAATTATGGATATCCAGAAGAAACGGTAACATTAAAAAAACAAAAAAAAATTAAAGCAACAGCATTATTATTTATAGCAAAAAATTCTGAATTTAGAAACACCCAACCACGATTTGATGTGGTTGCAATGAGGCCTGATAATAATGGCGATAACATGTCTATTAACTGGATTCAAAATGCATTTTAAAAAGTTTAACTTATTAATCAAATTATGAATATTAAACAAAATATCACCAGCTTGTTTGAAGATAGTATTAATACTAAAAAAAATTCAATAACTGAATTGGTTCCCAAAATTGCTATTGCGACAGAAATTATGTCAAATGCCATTAGTACTAATAATAAAATTATGAGTTGTGGTAATGGTGGTTCCGCTGCTGATGCTCAACATTTTTCTGCTGAGCTTATTTGTCGTTTTGAAATGGAGCGCCCTGAACTACCCGCCATTGCATTAACGACGGATACATCGGCAATCACAGCAATTTCAAACGATTATTCTTTTGACAAAATTTTCTCTAAACAGGTTCTAGGTCTTGGAAATAAAAATGATGTGTTATTAGCAATTTCAACGAGTGGAAACTCAAAAAATATTATTGAAGCGGTAAAAGCCGCACATAAAAAAGAAATGCGTGTTGTTGCTTTAACAGGAAGAGATGGTGGTGAAATAAAAAAATTGCTGAATGATAATGATGTTGAAATTCGTGTACCTTCCGAAATAACCGCAAGAATTCAGGAAGTGCATTTATTAACGATTCATTGTTTTTGTCATCAAATTGACCACATATTATTTTCAAAATGACTAATTCTATTAATAACCTGTTAAAAAAAATTACGAAAAAACTACGCCGTGATCAAATATTAACTGAAGAAAGTGATCGCTGGACTTACGGTTATGATAATAGCCGGCGTCAGGCACTACCGGATTTAGTTCTATTACCCGAATCACACGAAAATGTGCAATTAATCGTATTTTTATGTAATCAATTTAAAATTCCGCTAATAGCACGTGGCCGGGGTACTGGCACTACAGGCGCAACTGTACCAGTCACTGGTGGTGTAATTCTTTCGACAGAAAGAATGAATTCTATATTAGAGCTAAATACCGATGATAGATACCTTGTGACACAAACCGGAGTTACTAATAATGCTGTTCAAAATAGTGCTGCAGAAACTGGCTTTTTTTGGCCACCGGATCCTACTAGTTCTGAATACTGTACCATTGGAGGAAATTTAGCTTACAATTCAGCTGGTCCACGAACAGTGAAATATGGAACACCCCGCGAAAATGTTTTAGGCCTAAGAGCCGTTATTGGTACAGGTGAAGAACTACGTACAGGAGTCTTTACTACTAAAGGTGTCGTTGGTTTTGATCTTACACGCCTTCTTATTGGCTCTGAAGGAACGTTAGCAATCATTACTGAAGCCACATTAAAATTAACCCCGATTCAATCACCAATACGAACATTTCAGGCGTTATATAAAACCATTGAAGATGCAACAGCCGCAATTGTATCAATTATGTCACAATCAATTACTCCACGCGTTCTGGAGTTTATTGATAAAAATGCCATCAATATGATTCGAGACTATGCCACTATTGATATACCGCATGAAGCAAGTGCATTATTAATGATTGAAATCGATGGTCCTTCTTCTGATCAGGATGAATGTATTAATAGTATTATTAATAGTGCAACAAATAATGGTTTACTTAGTATTAAAACAGCAAATTCAAAACAGGAATCCGATGCCTTATGGGCATTGAGAAAAGCCTTATCCCCTGCACTTCGTAAAATTTCACCCAAAAAAATAAATGAAGATGTTGTTGTCCCGATATCCAATCTTCCAAAATTAATATCCGGACTTAAAAAATTATCACTTAAATATTCAATACCAATTGTTAATTTTGGTCATGCGGGCAATGGTAATATTCATGTGAATTTATTATACGACCCTAATGATGAACAACAGTCTAAACATGTCCACAGTTGTTTGGATGAAGTATTTGACCTTGTATTAAAATTAAAAGGTTCGCTATCAGGTGAGCATGGCATCGGGCTCGAAAAACGCGAATTTATAGCCCGCGAACTTGATTCTGTTTCAATACGACTGATGCATCAAATAAAACAGCAGTTTGATCCTAATGGGATATTAAATCCCGGGAAGATGTTGCCTGAAATATAATTTATTTTGCCGCAAAGGCGCAAAGAAAGGCGTATTATATTTTTTCTAACATAGAATTTAATATGTTATTACCAAATTTTTACAGCTCA
>JBGMQW010000093.1:5358-13841 GCA_048060815.1 Thiohalomonadales bacterium
AAAATTTAGGATCGCATGTCACGTTCATCTACGCTTAAACTGGTTTGAAAAGACTCTCTTTCAAACATTTTCTCTGCGTAATCCAGTATTGCTTTGGCTTGTGCCGGTAATATAATGTCTAACGATGGAAGTCGCCATAATAATGGCAGTAAAGCACAATCCACAAGCGTAAACTCGTCACTCATAAAATATTGTTTTTGTTCAAAAATAGGTGAAATCACAGTTAAACTATCGCGTAATGCTTTTTTATTTTCCTGGGTTAAATTTTTGAATAGACTAAACCAGTCTCGATGAATCCGATGTCGCATTAATTTATTTTGGCTGCGTTGAACAGGATCAACCGGCATTAATGGTGGATGTGGAAATCGTTCATCAAGATATTCCATTATGATTTGATGCTCATATAATACTAAATCGCGATCGACTAAAGTTGGCACATCATTGTATGGATTTAAATCTTTTAAATCTTCAGGTGTTTCATCACTTCCGACTTCTATTGAATTAAAGCTAATGCCTTTTTCAGCTAAAACGATTCGAACCATATGACTATATGGACATTTAGGATCAGTATATAACGTTATAACAGAACGACGATTGGCAACCTGAGCCATAATAACACCTTTTAATACAAACTATTGAAACAAAAAAACGATCTAGATGTTAATGCTCTAGATCGTTTAAAACTGTTATGGAAAATACGTTAATTAATAATTAATGAACGTCCTTCCAAAACTCTTTTTTCATTGCATATGAAACTACAAGTAAGATGAATAAGTAAAATAATACCCAAACACCTAATGATTTTCTTTTCGTTTTTACTGGTTCACCCATATAGTCAAGAAAAGCCACTAAATTTTTAATGTCATTATCATATTCAACTTTACTTCGTGAGCCTTTGGTCAGCTCTTTGTAACCAACAATTTCTTTAACTATAGAACCATCATCAGCTTCTTTTTCTTCAAAAACAGCTGCTTTTGTACCTTCCAAATCCCATAACACATGCGGCATACCAACATCTTTAAATACGGCATTATTTACACCGAAAGGACGAGATTCATCAATATAAAATGTTCTGAAATACGTGTATAACCAATCCGGACTTCTTGAACGTGCTATTACAGTTAAATCTGGAATTTTGGTCCCAAACCAGTTTTTTGCATCATCTTCACTCATTGCAACATCCATGGTGCTACCAATTTTATCACTGGCAAACATGAGATTTTTTTCAACGAGTTCCGGACTCATATTCAAATCTACTGCCATACGATTATAACGCATGTAACTTGCTGAGTGACAACTTAAACAGTAGTTAATAAAAATCTTGGCACCGGCCTGAAGCGACTCTTTATTGTTTAGATCAATATCGACTTTATCTAAATGCCCTTCACTACTGGCATTAGCAAATATTGGAAATAACACAAATACAGAAATTATTAATAATTTTTTCATTATGAGGTCACCCTTTCAGGTACTGGCTTGGTTTTATCAATTTTTGTATACCAAGGCATTAAGATAAAAAATGCAAAGTAAATTACACTGAATCCACGTGCAAAATTCGTAAACAGCGTTGTCGCCGGCTGTGTCCCTAACCAACCAAGTGCGATGAAACTAATAACAAATAATGTTAATGCACCTTTATATATGCCACCACGATAACGAATTGATTTTACTGGACTACGATCCAGCCAGGGTAATAAGAACAACACCACAATCGCACCACCCATACCAACTACACCCAGGAACTTATCAGGAACAGCTCTTAAAATTGCATAGAACGGTGTGAAATACCATAACGGAACAATATGTTCAGGTGTTTTCAACGGATCAGCTGGTATAAAATTATCCTTTTCAAGAAAATAACCACCCATCTCAGGTGCAAAAAATATGACTAGTGAGAAGAATATTAAAAATACCACTACCCCAACTATATCTTTTACAGTGTAATAGGGATGAAATGCAATGCCATCTAACGGTATGCCATCAGCACCTTTGGTCTTTTTGATTTCGACACCATCTGGATTATTTGAACCTACTTCATGCAACGCAAGAATATGAGCAACTACTAAGCCAAGTAACACTAACGGTAAAGCAATAACATGGAATGCAAAAAATCGGTTTAAAGTTGCATCAGAAATCACAAAGTCACCGCGAATCCATAATGCTAATGGTTCACCAACCCACGGAATTGCTCCGAATAAGGAAATAATAACTTGAGCACCCCAGTATGACATTTGCCCCCACGGTAATAAATATCCCATAAAAGCTTCAGCCATTAATGCGACATATATAAACATTCCGAATATCCAGATTAATTCACGTGGTTTTTGATATGAACCATAAATTAATCCCCGGAACATATGTAGATATACCACAATAAAAAATGCCGAGGCACCGGTAGAATGCATATACCGAATTAACCAACCCCAATTTACATCACGCATAATGTATTCAACCGATGCAAAAGCCATTTGCGCATCCGGTTTATAGTGCATGGTTAAAAAGATTCCGGTAACAATTTGTAATACCAGGACTAATAAAGCTAAAGAACCAAAAAAATACCAAAAATTAAAGTTTTTGGGAGCGTAATATTGAGCCATGTGCTCATTCCACATTTTAGTCAGTGGAAAACGATCATCAATCCATCCTACAAAGGCGGTTAACTTATCCATTATGCGACTCCTTTATCGACACCAATTATAATAACTGTCTCGGACAGATATTTATATGGTGGGACTACTAGATTAGAAGGGGCGGGAACACCAGAATAAACACGTCCCGCTAGATCAAATTTTGATCCATGACATGGACAGAAGAAACCACCCAGCCATTCTTTCCCTAAATTATTTGGTTTACCTAATGGCAAATATGTAGGTGAACAACCCAGGTGGGTACAGATTCCAATTAATACTGAATACTCCGGTTTTTGTGCTCGATACTTATCAGCAGCATAATCTGGTTGTTGGTCAGTATTTTTAGAATCTGGATCCAGCAAGACATTACTTGATGCTAATTTATCCAAATTTTTTAAAGTTTCTTCATTTCGCCTAACTATCCACACTGGTTTACCACGCCATTCAACAACAACCCTGCCACCAGGTTGTAATTTACTGAAATCAGCTTCTACTGGTGCGCCAGCAGCTTGTGCCCTTGCACTTGGCATCCATGAGGATATAAAAGGAACAGCAACTGCTCCAACACCAACGGCACCAACAACTGAAGTTGCTGCGGTTAAAAATCGCCGTTTACTCTTATCAATGTTATCTGTACTCACCGCTCAATCTCCCGATGTCAGATGAGGTAGATATTCCTTAATCACCGTGTGTAATTAAGTAAACATCTGCCTATATTAGAAAATTGGAATATTATAACAATACCCTTTAAATTTGTCGCGTATTGTGTCGCATGTCTTCTTTACCGTCAAGTGATACTTTATTTTTACCTTTAAAAACAATCACTTAAACAGGGTTATCAATGTCAATAAAATAATTCTGGAGTGAAAAACGCTCACTCAAATGTCTTCCTAAACTTTCCACCCCATATCGTTCGGTGGCATGATGACCCGCAGCAAACAGGTGAATATTAGATTCTGTAGCGATATGTACAGTTTGTTCGGATATTTCTCCTGTTATAAATGCATCTACGCCCAAGTCTAACGCCATGCTAATGTAATTTTGAGCCGCACCGGTACACCAGGCAATAGTTTGAATATTGTTATTATTGACATTAATGTGTAATGGCTCTCTATCAAGTTTTTGACTTATCACTTTAGCAAAAGTACTGGCAATTATCGGTTTATCCAACCTGCCATAAAATAATAACCCTGGTTCATTATTTTGACTCACATTACCATCAATTGTGATTCCAATTTTTTGTGCCAACTGAACATTATTACCATACAAGGGATGAGCATCCAGTGGTAAATGATATGCGACTAAACTCATATCGGCATCCAGTAAATGTTTAATTCGGTGATATTTCATCCCTGTTATAGAGGCTTGTTCACCTTTCCAAAAATATCCATGATGCACTAATAAAACATTTGCCTTTAATTCTATTGCCTTTTTTATCAATGCTAAATTTGCTGTAACCCCGGTTACAATTATTTCTACATTACGTTGACCTTGCACCTGCAAACCATTTGGGCAATAATCTTTAAAGCTGGCTATTTCTAACAAATCATCGCCATATCGAACTAAATCTTCCAAGTGTACCATGTGGTTATTTTTCCCATACGTTAGAATAGACTAAATCTACGTAAAATTAATTAAAATAAAAACCATTAATATTATGAAGTTTAACGACATATTTAGCTATATATTCAAATCAGTTATATTAGGGTTAGCTGTGGCATTTATATTAATTGCACTATTTCCTTCTTTTACAACAACAATCTCTACTACTATAAATAACAATTCGTCTACAGATGGGCAATTTATCTCTCCTTCCACTGTAACCCGGTCATATGCCAATGCAGTTGATATTGCAGTTCCAACTGTTGTTAATATTTCAACACAGACCCTTGTTACAAATCAAAATTATCGAATTAGCAAAGATCCGTTAATGCAACATTTATATGAACAATTATTTGGTGAACCTCGCACACGTCTGGAAAAAAGTTTAGGTTCAGGAGTTATTGTCAGCAAAGATGGCATGATTTTAACAAATTATCATGTTATAAAAAATGCTAAACAAATTGAAGTTACAATTCATGATGGACAAATTACTCTTGCAACAATTATTGGTGTTGACCCTGATACTGATATTGCAGTTTTAAAAGTGCCATTAACAAATTTATCACCTATAAAATTTGCAAATTCAGTACAAAGTCGTGTTGGTGATGTGGTTTTAGCAATAGGCAATCCTTTTGGTGTTGGACAAACAGTTACATCTGGAATCATCAGCGGTACTGGCCGAAACATGTTAGGTATAACAACTTTTGAAGACTTCATACAAACTGATGCTGCAATTAATCCGGGTAACTCAGGTGGAGCACTAATTAATCCATCAGGTGAATTAGTTGGAATTAATACTGCCATTATCTCTCGTAGTGGTGGTTCACAGGGAATAGGACTGGCAATCCCTGTAAATCTCGCACAAACAGTAATGGAGCAAATTTTAACCCAGGGATATGTCACTCGTGGCTGGATTGGTATTGCAATTCAGGAGTTAACATTGAAACTACTTGATACTCTAAATATTTCAACAAAAAATGGCGTAATTATTACCGAGGTATTGATGGATGGGCCGGCATTTATTGCGGGTTTAAAGCCAAAAGATATTATTATTAAAATAAATGATTCTATTGTTTATAATAAAAGAACCGCTTTAAATGTCATTAGCAAAATTACTCCAGGAGAATCAATGTCACTAACTATAATTCGGGACAATAAGCAAAATATAATTTTCGTTGTTGCTGATCAACGTCCCCCTTTGTAGTATATTATTTCAATCAGCGCAATTCTCGCATTTTTCGTAATAGATCGATTGCATAATTTACTTCGTAAGACGACATATTTCCTTCTAAATCACGTAAAGTCTTGGAAGCACCTGGATAACCATTTGTTAACGATAAGGCAGTCCAGACATAGGCTTGAACATCATCTCGTTCAACACCATTGCCAAGTTGATACATTCTTCCTAAACGAAATTGGTCTTCAGGATTTTGAGTTCCAATTACTTTAGTAAAAAGAGAATATAATTCATCCTGTTGCATTTCCCTGCTTATTGCATCTAATTGTTCAGTATCAGACTTTTCTATATACTCATGATCGCCAGCATGTACTAATAAATTTGAATTTATTAGTATCAATAAACCAGAAATAATAATTTTTTGTAATATCCCCATATTACCCTCCGTTTTGACCCATTATTGATAATAGCAAAAATCTGTACAGTATCAATTACAAATAAGTGTAACGTGTTTTTAAAATAAAAGGAATGCATGGTAGACCTAAGCTACAGTAAATAATAAGTTTAATTTGGAAATGACTATATTATGTTCAATAACTGTCTATGTTTTTTGTGAAAAAATTATTAACATACGCAATCTGTATATATTAATTAGTTAATTGCAACTGTGTACTATTCTGTTCTAAAAGTGAGGAATTTAGTTTTAGTTTAAAAAATATAAAAAAGTAGTTATTTCTTTTCAATTATCTTAGTAGTAATTTAATTTTATTCATTTTTAATTCTAAACTCCGCAGATTGTGCATGAGCAGTTAAACCTTCGCCACGAGCCAATATTGAAGCTATCTTACCTAGTGTCGATGCACCTTCTTCAGAACACATAATCAAACTGGTTCTTTTCTGGAAATCGTAAACACCCAGTGGCGAACTAAACCGCGCAGTACGTGATGTTGGTAACACGTGATTTGGGCCAGCACAGTAATCACCAAGAACTTCTGCTGTATATCGACCAATAAAAATTGCACCCGCATGTTTGATTTGCTTTGCTACCTCCTGTGCATTTTCAATTGATAACTCCAAATGCTCAGGAGCAATAAAGTTTGCAATATCAATGGCATCTGACAAATTTGGTACATGGATAAATAAAGCACGTTTTTGTAGTGATGTTTTAATTATTTCTTTGCGCTCCATTGCCGGTAATAACTTTTCAATACTGGATTTAACTAGTGCTAAAAATTTAATATTTTGTGATATTAATATTGATTGTGAATTTTCGTCATGTTCAGCTTGAGAAAATAAATCCATCGCAATCCAGTCCGGATCTGTTTCTCCATCACATATCACTAATATTTCTGATGGTCCTGCAATCATATCAATTCCAACACTACCGAACACCATCGACTTTGCTGTTGCAACATATATATTTCCAGGACCAACAATTTTATCAA
This sequence comes from Thiohalomonadales bacterium, assembly GCA_048060815.1. GTDB lineage: Bacteria > Pseudomonadota > Gammaproteobacteria > UBA6429 > Thiohalophilaceae > CAYQUC01. Next base: position 12,213 of record JBGMQW010000093.1, read on the forward strand.
CTTTAGCTATTGATTCGGTACCATATGCCAGTGCGGCAATTGCTTGTGCACCACCTACGGAATAAACAACAGATACACCAACAAGAAAAGCTGCTGCAAAAACCAACTCATTAATGTCATCCCTTGGTGTTGGAACAACCATGATAATTTCATTAACACCTGCAACAATTGCTGGTATGACATTCATAATAACAGAAGATGGATAGGCTGCTTTACCGCCGGGCACATAAACTCCAACTTTATCAATTGCAGTAACCTGTTGTCCAAGTAATGTCCCATTTTTTTCAGTATAAGACCATGACTCGGTTTTCTGATGCTCGTGATAAGCTCGTACTCTGTCGATTGAAGTTTTAAGTGCTTGCTGTTGTTCTGCTGTAATTGAATTATAAGCTTGTTCCAGCCTCACTTTATCGATAGTTAATTCATTTATTGTTTTCGCAGAACGTTTATCAAACTTATTCGTGAATTCAATTAAGGCAAGGTCACCGTGACTTCGAACTTTTGATACTATGTTACGAACAGTATTGAATACTTCCTCATTTGAGGTAGATTCCCATTTTAAATAAGTTTCAAGTTGCTTCCAGAAACTAACATCACTGAAAGAAAGATTATTCAAATTTAGAGTGGTCATTTTTTTAAACCTACTGAATCTGCAATTCGATCAATTAATTGTGTAATTTCTTGATGCTTCATTTTCATTGAGACTTTATTAACAACCAGTCTGGAGCTAATATCACAAATGTGTTCGAGTGGAACCAGACCATTAGCCTTAAGTGTATTACCGGTATCAACCAAATCTACAATATAATCAGATAAGCCAACAATAGGTGCTAATTCCATTGAGCCATAAAGTTTAATAATCTCAACCTGTTGCCCTAAGCCACCATAATAACGACGTGCTGAGTTTACGTACTTAGTAGCAATACGCAATCGTCCAGGATTTGGTGTTGTATTTTCAGGACCTGCGACCATTAATTTACATTTTGCTATTTGTAAATCAAGCGGTTCATATAAACCTTCACCACCATGTTCAAGTAAAGTATCTTTTCCTGCAACACCAATGTCGGCAGCACCATATTGAACATAAGTTGGAACATCGGTTGCCCTGATGATAACCAGTTTTATATTATCTATACTAGTATCTAAAATTAATTTCCGGGTAGTATCAAGATCATCTAGCGGAACAATACCGGCGTGTGCTAATAACGGCAGCATATCTTTTAGAATACGACCTTTCGAAACTGCAATTGTAATATTATCGTTCATAACGTCTTTATGATTTATAATCTTAAATTTAACTTTTAATTTTCAAAATTATATTTCGAATAAATAAAATTCTCAATTTTCTTATGTTTAATATCACTGCTGTCTCGTTAACATATACTAAATACAAAGAGCAGTTATACGGTGCTTACATTCTAGTGTTTAAACAATCCATCGGACATGAAACCGGAGCAGCCTACTAAAGACGCGCTATTCGCCATCCCTGGCCGCTCGACTGCTTCATCCCTGAAGCAGACGGTCTTTAGTAGGCTGCTCCGATTCCATATCCTTACTTTTGTGCTCGCTAAAATGTTAACGGGACAGCAGTGATTTAATATTAATTACTCAGGTTTACGGTGTATTTTT
>JBGMQW010000094.1:0-1230 GCA_048060815.1 Thiohalomonadales bacterium
GCGATGAATGATACTGCAATTTTAGCAACATCGGCAGTGGTAGAATTTTCACCCTGTTTCATTAACTCGTGGAATTGATTTACACAATTAATAATATCTTCATTTTTATAATCATGATTGTTATTCAAAATCGCATAGGACAACATTGCTAACCGATGCCGTATGCACGATTCTTTTTCGGGATCACAGGCATTTTCTTTCGGAACTGGATGCAGTGCCATAAAATATTTCCGTAACCCCGGATATTTCTCCATTGCTAAATATTCCACTCGACAATCTTCGAGTAATTCAACTGCGACACGTTGAAACGGACTGTAATTATCCGCGATAATTTTTGTGGTCCAACACTGGTGTGCATTTATATGTGCTAATAAAACACGATAGCGATCTAAACCACTGACATTTTCTTTATCATCGTAAACATCAGGAATACGAATACCCAATTTATCATAATACGGTACGGGTTTGCGTAGCTCATCAAATCCATTTGAATACGGTACCAGGTAGGGTTTTTCCTGTCCTTCCTGAAGCCACATTGCGCGGAGATATAAATCGAGTTTGCGCTCATTATCGATAAACAATGTGCCGTGTCGCTCGCGTTGTAACACCGCTTTACTGTCGGCGGACTGTAAACAGAAATAATCTTTTTGTCTTTCCGGGTGTGAGCCATAATTCTGTATGCCGTAGTTTATCCAGTTTTTTAGTCCTGCTAATGATAGCTGGTTTAATAAAAACGGCATTTGATTCAGCATGTCCGGTAAACCGGGGCTTGGAATGGTGGTATGAAAACCGTGAATCGATCCGGTTGTGCGTTCCATCATATCAAGAATAATATCGATATACTTTTTTAATAGATCTTCACTACCCAGTCGTCGTGAGCATTCGGCAATGCTTTGTAAAAATGGTGGAATCGAATTACCATTGGGGGTACGTGACATGGTCCAGACTGTTTTTGAAACCAGGGTTAAACAGTTTTCACCTAATGATTTTGCTACTTGTGGCATTTCTTCCAGATAGACCAACACCGGTTCAAAACCCCGGCCTATCATACAGATTAATGATGCCCCTTCGAGATAATCTTTTACGCCTTGTTCAGAAAGCAAGGTAGTTGCTTCGACCATGCAATCTTCAAAGACTACATCCAAATCTTTAAAGCCGCATTTTAAATGCGCACGAAAAACCTCGAGGACTTCTTGTGGTAGCGTTGTTTTGTTTTTAGTAAGTGCCATA
>JBGMQW010000094.1:1330-4477 GCA_048060815.1 Thiohalomonadales bacterium
CGAATATCTGCATCATCAGTAATTGGTCGAACCATTGCCATGCGGCAGGCATCGGTGTCGGAAATGCCGTTATTCATTAAACTGGCTGCATAAACTAGTAACCGGGTCGATATGCCTTCATCCAGGCCGTGGCCTTTTAGGTTACGTGCGGTGTGCGCGATGCTGACGAGTTTTTTTGCTTTATCAGCGTCAATATTGGCTTCTTTTTCTACAATGCTTGCTTCAACATCTGCTTCTGGATAATCAAAATCCAGACCGGTGAAACGTTGTTTGGTTGATTGTTTTAATTCTTTCATTAAACTTTGGTACCCCGGGTTATACGAGATGACCAATTGAAAATTTTCATGGGCATCGATTAACTCGCCTTTTTTATCTAATGGTAAAGTGCGACGGTGATCGGTTAGTGGATGAATTACCACGGTTGTATCCTGACGTGCTTCGACTATTTCATCTAAATAACAAATAGCACCTATACGTGCGGCAACAGTTAATGGACCATCTAACCAACGTGTGCCGTTGGCATCAAGTAAATACCGTCCGACTAAATCCGAAGCGGTCATGTCTTCGTTACAGGCTACGGTAATTAGAGGTTTTCCTAACTTCCAGGCCATGTGTTCTATAAAACGCGATTTACCACAACCGGTCGGGCCTTTTATCATTACAGGTAAACGACCTTTATACGCAGCCTCATACAGTGCAATTTCATTGCCTTGTGCTTTGTAGAAAGGTTCTTTGGTAATTTTGTATTGTTCTATGTTTATTTCGGTCGTGGTCATAGTGTTGCCTTTTAATTTTTTTGAACCGCAGAGAACGCAGAGGTTCAAATTACTAAATCAAAAATAAAAAACCCCCACCGAAGTGTGGTGAGGGCTTTTTAATGACTAGTAGTTCAGCTTATTTATGAACGCCTAGTTTGTCTCTCCATCCTGGATATAGTGCGTCTGCATCACCTGGGAAGGACTCGAATGCACGAGCGAATTCTTTATGATCTTTGGCAAACTCGATTGGATCGGCACCGGCTTTCCAACACTGGAATGCCTGGTGTAATGATTTTGCACCAGCAGCCGGGCTATCGATGTGTCCGTATGAACCCCCACCAGATGTATTAATCACGTTACCATGACCTAAGTTTTCGAAGAATCCTGGTAGACGTAATGCATTCATGCCGCCAGAAATAATTGAAGTTGTTGGTTTCATGCCATACCATTTTTGGTAATAAACTGGTCCCTGGCATTCATCACGTTCAAGCATGTAACAAATAATTTTGTCTTCATTACCACCTTCCATTTTACCGAAACCCATTGTACCCACGTGGATACCAGAGGCACCTTGAAGTCGAGCAAGTTTACCCAGCACATACGCATCATAACCACGTTTAGCTGATGGTGAAGTGATCATGCCGTGACCAGCACGGTGATAATGTAAGTATTGACCAGGGTAATTACGACGTGCCGTGGTAATCATTCCTGGGCCGCCAACAAAACCGTCAACTAAAAAAGCGACATGATTAGCATTTTCACCGAAAGTTTCTAACACATAATCCGCACGATGGAGCATTTCATAATGATCATCAGCTGTAATATTAGCTGAGAATAATTTCGCTTCGCCTGTTTCGTCTTGTGCACGCTTCATTGCATCTGCAACTAAGGGCATCACTTTCTTCATTGGGCAGAAAGTCTGGTTACCTTGAGGTTCATCATTTTTAATGAAATCACCACCTAACCAGAATTGATACGCGGCATTCGCAAATGGTTCAGGGCGTAAACCTAATTTTGGTTTAATGATTGTTCCAGCGATATAACCACCGTCGACTAACGGACGACCCAGTGTACGCCACATGTCAGAAATATCCATTGAAGGACCATCAAACAGTTGTAACATGTAAGGTGGTACATAAAAGTCATAAATTTTAGCTTCTTTAATATCACCCATGCCCTGGTTATTACCAATGACCAATGTTAAAAAAGATACGATCATTGCGCGACCGTCAATTACGTTGCGATCGAATAATTCGTTAGGGTAAGCAATCTTCATAATAAGATTTGCTTCGTCGATTTCGTAAACTAAAGCGTCAACACCTTTGGTGAAATCGTCAGTAGTACAAACTTCAACATTGGTTCCAGTTGAAGATTCAGCCGCAAAGTGAGCTGCTGATTCCAGATAACCGTGTCCGGGTTGTGGTTCCATTTTGTAAGCAACCAACATGTGCTTACCATTTGCGACAAGTTCGTCTTCTTTCAAACTCAGGTCTGAGTATCGTGCGGATTGGTCTAAAGCCATGAAACATCTCCTGTTTAACTTCTATTTTCTAAAATTTGGATTCCAAAGGATTTCATTTAGAACCCTGAATCTATGTACCTGAAATTTTTAAGCCTATGATTAATATCAGAAAGCTTCACTAAACAACTCTAAATTTCAGCTGTTGTGTTCAGGTTGGCTACTCTAACTGGAACGATACATAAATAACACTCAATAATTTTGATTGATACCATAAGGTATTACTTATAGTAGGAATAATAGTTGCTAACTCATTGATAAACAAATTATTTGCGTTAAATCCGAATTAACCTCGGTTATCTGCAGATAAATTCTTAAAATTTTTATACTATATATATGTATACTTCTTCTAGCAGTTGATAATTGATAACAATGGATGGGTGAAACAGTTTATGGATAACACGTTATTGCGCAACAACTTCATTATATTACTAACACTCTTCTTGATAGCCTGCCAATCCAACCCGGCGATTAAAGTCTTTGATAATAAAAATCTACGGTCATCTCAGTATGCCAAACTCGAAGCTCCAACCGGGACGCTTATTCTGGAAATTGATGGCAAGGAACTGAATTATGCTCCGCAATATCATATCTTGCCCGGTGAACGTAAGTTGCATTTGATGGTTAGCGCGTTTAAAAACGACAAGGCTTATAAAGTCGGTGAAATTGATATTTCATTTAATGCGACAGCAGGACACAGTTACCAGGTTAAATCGCTTGCCACTACAGCTCAAACTCACAAAGATTTTAATAAAAAATCAAACGACTTTCTGTGGATAGAAGATGTTACTTTAGATATTGTTGTTGCTGGTAAGAAACCCTGACTATATAACAACTACTAATCTTATTTCATAAGATTAGTAGTTGTTT
>JBGMQW010000094.1:4577-13774 GCA_048060815.1 Thiohalomonadales bacterium
TGCAGTATCGTACATTGCTGCAACACCACACACATCCACTGGCACAATCCATTCATCGTCATCAAAACCCATCATTCCTAATGAGGGTGAACAAACCTGAAATTTAACATCACATTCCACGGCTAATTGAATTTGTTCTTCAAGTGACGACATTTGTCCTTTCATCACATAGTTAAAAAATATTCGGCCTAAACCGCCAAACGCCATTTTTGATGGCGCTAAATCTTTACTGCTGCCGGGTAACATCATATTAATTAATTTATGAGTAAATTTTTTACCCTTTAATTTTCTTCCTTTCTTTATGACACTACAGCCCCAAAAAGTAAAAAACATCGTCACTTCCATTCCCATGCCGACTGCTCCATTTGCCATAAAAAATGCTGCTACTGCTTTATCAAAGTCATCGGATAACAGTATTATCGAGACTTTATTTTCAGGTAGCTTCTTTTTGACTTCCACTAACTCGTTTTCCAGACTTGATATTCGGTTAGATAAATCCAAATCATTAACCAATTCACTTGATGGTGCGCTATTACTGACTGCTTGCATGTTAAATCTCCTGCCATAATGATATATTTAAAATACATGAATTAGACACAAGTTATCGAAATTTATTGCTTATAACTATTTATTTTATGTTTGTTAGTCTAACTAACAATCTATCAGGTTACTAAAATGAAACGACTTAATGTTCTTGATTTGCTTGATGCAACTCAAACGTTTGAACAAAAATTTAACCTCGCGTTAATATACTCCGGCCTACGCTTACCGCAATATCGCGTTATGGATTTTCTGGAAAAATCAGGGAAAATTACCGTCTCTGATTTGAGTAGACAATATAATGTATCGCGAGCAACAATTAGCGTATTGGTGAATGAACTTATACGTGTCGGCATTGTTACCAGAATAAAAAATCGTACTGATAAACGCTCGTTTTATATTAAACTCTCTGACTCTGGTTTACAAAGACTTGAAACTGCTCGACAAGAAATCAATATCGTTGAAGACAAGATTTCTCAAACCCTGCCAGATGAACTTGTTAATCTTTTAAATAATTTTTCGAGTGGTATTCGGCAGTGAATATTTTTAAATTTTTGTCAAGGTCACCAGGGTCAATTTTTTAAACAATCCGTTTATGATATTCTGCGATGTGTTACGTAATTTGTTTAATAGTGCTTCAATAAATGTATTATAGTAATCTTTTGAATGAAAATGGCCTTCTAGCTTGATCCCTACCTTTTAATTTTTTTTGGTTCAAAGCTTAAGTGATATAGCAACTAATTTACCATCACTCATGGAAGCACCTGTCGTAATATAAAGTATTTTATTATCTGAAATTGACAGTGTTCCAGGTTCAGGATAGCTCCACACTTCTTTTTTCGTGTCGAGTGAAATGGCATGAACTGCTACATCACTACTAACAAAGATTAAGTCATCTGTTACGATAATATTACGGTTATAGGATGTAATATCGGCATTTTGCGAAACCCAGGTCCATAAAATCGAACCGTCATTTTCATCCAATACTTCCAGTTGTAAAGGACTATCAGTTGCAACATAGACTTTTCCTTTTGAAGTGGCTGGATGCGTGAGGTAAGAATTGGCCGATTTCCATTTTACCGTTTTAGTAGCGAGATCAAAATTTATTAATGGTCGAGGATAATATCCCTGTGCGTTACTAAAAGCCGTACCACTAGAGTTATCACCACTAAAACTGATAATATTATTCATTGAGCCAATTACTGTTGCACCAATATGTGAATAACCAATATTGGCTGGATCAGGATCAAGAATAGTAAATAACAAAGTTCCATCGGTGCGATTGAGTACATTTAAATCGGTACCGGAATATTGATAAATATAGTTCGTATCAACTGCTGGAGTAAACATATCGTTATCACCATAACTTCCTGAAACCCAACCTAGTGCACCATCAGTTGTTGAATACGCAGATATTACTCCGCCATAATATCCGGAATTGATATAGGCCGTGCCTTCAAAAATAGTAGGGGATAAATAATGTGGCCATTGCGTACTAAATGGAGTTTTGGAAATTAGTTCGCCTGTTGTTGCATTAAAATTCCAAATGAAAGTATCTTTATCACCACTCGTTGTGATTGATACCACATTGTTACTCACCGCAGGTTGGTTTAATTTTGCAATCGCTCCAAAATCATACTGCCATTTTATTTCGCCACTAAGTTCATCGATGGCATACAGTTTTTGAATGGAATTCCAGCCATCTTCAGAGATATATAACAATCCATTAAAAGTCACCGCTGGATTAATATACGGAAAATTGCTGGTACTCGAGCCGGGTAAAGTCCACTCCCATAATTTTTTGAAGTCTTTGGTATGGGTCGTGAGCGGAATATAAGCTGTATGTGAGCTATTTGCCTGATGTGTTTCCCAGTCGGGTAGGGTATTAAAAACAATAACAGAAATAGTGTCGGAATGCGTTTTACCATTATTGCCTGTGACTGTTAATTGAAATTCCAATGTAATGTCAGAATCAATCTCAGGCGCTTGAAAAGTTACTTGTGGTGTTAATGCCTTGGTCATAGTAACGGTTGGACTACCATTATCGATTTGCGTCCATTCATAGCGTGTAATACTACCTTCACTGATTTTACTGGCTGCACCATCAAGAACAACCTCACTATTTTCTTTGGTTTCAAAATCGATACCAGCAGATGCAACGGGTAAAGTATTTGAACCCTGGGTATTCGGGGTATTTGGGTTATTTGTTGTTTGGGGATTATTATCATCGCCACTACAAGCGACTAAACTTGAAACAAGAACTGATAATAGCACTGCACGAAAAATAGAATAAAGATGTGTTAACACAAGCCACTCCTGATATTTTAATTATTTTAAACGGGACGGCGTATTCTTGAGTAGCCATCCTAGCTTTATGTGGGTATTGATTTCCATTTGACACTTTATCTAATTATTATAATTAATTAGTAAAGGATATTTTATAAGTGTTAATTATTTAGTTTTAATATTATCGTACCATACAGTCCATCTTAAATTTGACTAGTTTTAGAACGAAAACTATTTAAATAGTATTATCCTAAATTCGGCAGTCTACTCTTATGAAGGAAGAATAGGAGTCATTATTACTTTATGAATATTAACAACATGGTGTCCATCAGGAAAATTGATTAAATTTATTGGTACGTTACATAACAAGCCTTTCTTTACAAGCCAGTAACGGCGTACAACTTGACGCCGAATAAACTGGCGTCAATAACATCTTTATTCACGCCATATTAGGCTAATATATTGCGTGATTATGAGCTATAATCACGTCATGAAATCATTATGGAAGCATCCACATTGGCCCAAATTTAAATATGATCATGAAAAGTATGATGATCGAAATACTGAGTTTCGCATTAAATCTGAACGTCTTATAGGCACAGTTGAAGCATTACCCGTTAAATATCAACAAGATACAGTTATTGATCTGATGCTCTCTGAGGCAATTAAAACAAGTGAAATTGAAGGAGAAATGCTTGATCGGGCTTCGGTTAGATCATCCTTACTTGCATTGATAACATCTGAATCGAAAATGCTATCACCAAATCAAAAAGCATCTGGAGCGGCTTCATTATTAGTTGATGTGCGTAAGAACTGGTCATTGCCACTAACCCATGACATTCTTGGTCAATGGCAAACTATGGCAGTGCCCGAACATCTTTCAAGTTTAATTATGCGCGGTCTATATCGAACAGATTCTTCGCCCATGCAAATTGTTAGTGGTCATTATGGACATCACAAAATTCATTATGAAGCACCACCATCACTACAAGTTCAAGCTGAGATGGAAAAATTACTTAATTGGTATAATAACTCCAACCCGTTAATTAGTGTTCCAGTTATTCCAGAAATTGTTAGAGCGGGCATAGCCCATCTTTGGTTTGAAAAAATTCATCCTTTTGATGATGGTAATGGTCGTGTTGGTAGAGCCATTGCCGATCATGCCTTATCACAATATTTAGGTTACCCAACCACCGCGTGTTTATCGACCGCTATAGAACAGAATAAAAAAAAATATTATTATGAACTTGAACAAGCTGGACATAACGATCTCAATATTGATAACTGGCTTGATTATTTTTCAGAAACGGTAATTAGTGCACAGAATTTAGCAAAAGAAGAAGTTGATTTTGTTTTAAAGAAGACACGATTTTATGACACCTTTATTGCTCAGTTAAACGAAAGACAAACCAAATTGGTATCTCGAATTTTTGATGAAGGACGTAAAGGGTTTGAGGGCGGAATATCAACTAAAAAATATGAAATTATTACAAAGTGTTCAAACCGAACAGCAAGTCGTGATTTAGCAGACTTATTAAAAAAAGGCATTATAAAAGAGTGTTCAGGTGGTGGTCGTTCTACTCGATATGAATTAGTTACAATTAAATCTAATTCTATTCTTTTTTGATTGTAAAGTGATATGAAAGGGGTTAACAAAAGAAAAGTAACTATTAAGCTGGTAATTCGTAATAATTACAAAAAGGCCTTACTGCTTTTTATCACATCCAATTTGGATCAATACTTATTTAAAGTAGTTCCGTAAACTGTGCAGGTAAAAGTACCGCATAATCATCTAATGAATTAAATCATAAACGAAAATGATCAGTATGAGAGTTACACCCTTCGGTCCCCCCAATTGTTTATGTAATTTTTAATTATCTCATAGTACAAAAGTATTAGGTATACGTCGCTTAACAATTAAAATTTACACCACGCGATATAAATTATTTTACGATATTATTCTGTGATATAGTGCTCAGGCTTAATAAATATTAGTTTATATTTTTTGTGAAAATAAATAAAAATTGTAAAAAGGAGATTATAATGATTATTTTTAAATTGATAGCTTTTTCATTTGTATTAATTTTTAGCATAAATACACCTCTTGCTTATGCTGAAACTGGCGCTTTAAAACCATCAGGAAAACTACCATTACCATGTGTCGGAATTCCGGGCAAAAAAGATCCTGCTGTTCCGTGTATCGTAAGTACAGATGTACCTTATAAAGTCGTATCTGCAGGTCGGCAGATTGAACTTGATAACCAGCAAATTCATATTGTTCACAATGAAAGTCAAATGGCTTACTTAATGGTTCTAACCGAGTTTTCAGAAATTATCCCATCTATTGACTACACAGTTGAAGATCTAGTTGTGATTATAGAAGGTAGCCACGGCAACAGCCAAGCAAATATTTGTGACCGTCTATCAGTCAGATCTGTGGTAGATACAGGTCCATCAATACTTATTAATGTGATAAAGCATCTAGTTCCACCAATAAATCGGTGCTTAATAACATCACAGCCAGACACTCCGTATATTATGGTTAGCATTCCGAAAACGAAAACATTTATTTCTGTAAATTATACGGCTCAATCCGAACTTCCACCACCTCCTCCTGGAAAATAATTTTTACGATGATTTGCAGTCATAATATTTATATTGTGGCTGCAATACATAATTTTTTCATTATTGCTTACATTCCTTGTGATCAATACTTATTTAAAGTAGTTCCGTAAACTGTGCAGGTGAAAGTACCGCTTAATCAAATTGCAGATACATTTGAATTAAAACATACTGGTATGTGTATTTTGACTGATTCATGATGCAAAAATTATTGTTGATGGTGGAACACTTACTTCACAGGTTAGAATAATTGAAAACCTGTTATACGTTATACAATAATATTGACACTTTTTTTAAGCCCACTCCTATATTTTATATTACAGATTTTGATATCCACTTATAAATCTTTGTTATTAAAAAATTTTAATTTATCCGGGTTACGCAGCACATGGATTTTTTTAATTTTGTGGTTTTTAATTTCAAAATTAAATGCCGATACTGGTTTTGAATTTTCTCGGATTACAAATCCGGGGGAACCATTAAACCAAAGATAGGTGTTCGTAATTTCTTCTGAGTTCATTCCACTAAAATCGGGTGTCACTACATTAACCAGAAAGGTGGCTATTGTTTGTTGGCCTTTTAATATCTTTAAAGCTGCCTTGGCTTTACCACCGTCATCGACATGAATGATTACATCGTCTTTTAACAGTGATGTTAAATTATTAACATCACCTTTTTTTACAGCATTAAAGAATGCTGCAATTATTTCTTTATGTACACTTTTGTTTGAACTCTCCTGAATTTTATCTCTAGTAATCTTTGCACGTGCGCGACTTGCTAATTTTCGACATGAAGTACCGGACTTATCAAGAATTTCTCCAATTTCATCAAAATTAAAATGAAATAAATCATGCAGAATAAACACGGCTCGTTCACCGGGTGCTAATTGTTCAAGGAGAACCAGCAAAGCCATGGTAATGGATTCATCCAGTTCATGTTCGGCTTCTGGTGTTTTATAATCTGTAATAAAAGGTTCCGGTAGCCATGGCCCAATATAAGATTCCCTTTGAACTCTAGCACTCTTCAAATGATCCAAAGACATTCTGGTAGCCACTTTCATTAACCAGGAATACGGAGCCTGAATTTTTTTTTGGTCTGTAGCGGCCCATTTCAGAAAAGTTTCCTGTGTTATATCTTCTGCTTCAGCGATCGAACCCGTTATTCGGTATGCCAGTCCGATTAATTTTGATTGATGAAGTTCAAAAATATCCAATGTAGTGGTAGTCATTATAATTTAACCTGAGTAGTATTATTAGATTACTGCTGTCGCTTCAATTTCAAACCTGATTGCTGTAGCACAATTTCAAGATTATCAAGCACAAGATTTAATTGCGAGCGCATATCATCTGCATACGAAGGTTTTCCCTCATTATCCATTAAACCTAAATTCCGCAGTTGACCGCTTAGTAGCATGGTTTACTTTATGAATATTAACAACATAGAATTAGTACCGTATTCACCTGCTGGGTGAAGACGCTACGCTATGCAAAGCAGCTTTAAGTGCCCGCCTGGCTATACTAAAAAACTCACTAAGGACTCGCCATTAGCTCCTTTTTTAGTTACGCCAGTCGAACACTTAAAACTACTCTGCACAGCGTTCAATTGCAGAATCTAGGTTGAAGTCTGTCCTGCACAGAACACAACACGTTGAAAACCACTAAATTCATTAGCCTGAACAAACCCTAGTTGATCCTGCCAAAGCCACGGATTTATTATTTTACGTTTCATAGTAATATTTCCTCACACTTCAATTTCAATCAAATTGCAACTTTTGGTATAACCCATAGCGCGCTTGATGGTAGGAAAAACTTTTGCCGTAGCGATGCACAACCCAAATTCTAACAACATTCCCTTATCGTACTTTGATTCAATTCGATCCATTAATGATGCCTCTATTTGCTTATGTGCTGCAACATCTTTTGCATAACGATAAACGTCTGCTAGATTTCCAAGTAAAGCACTATCCTCCTTTATTACCGCTTCTATAATATTTTTGTTTACACCTGCTTCGAGTGCCATACGAACATTGAGTTGCAGGCATTCACCACAGTCTTCAACTTGCATTGCGGCAAGCTTGGCTACCCAATATTCATCAATACTGAGTTTTTCTTTGTGACTCGACAAGGGAATAAAGGCACTAAATTTTGCATAACCCACAGGTGAATATTTTAGTAATTCACGCATATAGGTACTGTCGTATTTATAATGCGCTTCAAAATCATCAATTTGTTTCAGTTCTTCATTATTGTTCATTTAATACACTCTTGATTTAAGTTAATGTATTAGTTAGACGATTAAGAGGATAAAAGTGTGACGAGATATCGCTTATTAATCAAAGTTTTATTTTTGACCATTCTCAAATTCGTCGACAATATCGTGTAATGAAGACAGTAAGGTATTAAACCGTTTTTCACCCAGTTGCTGTGCGCATCGAATTTCAATATCTTTCATGACAGTGAAACTAAGATTCATTAGTTTACGTCCAGTTGATGTGAATGTTAATTTTACAGCACGCCTGTCGGCTTGACTCCGTGAACGTTTAATATAGTTCAGGTTAATAAGTTCATCAGCTAAACGACCCATCGCTTGTTTTGTCATTCCGGCGCGTTGTGCGATATCCGTTAATCTACTGCCCTTAAGATCAAGATTCGACAATAGTGCGGTATGGCTTGAAGTCAACTCAGTAAAGCCATGTTTATGTAAACCATTTACAATTTCGATATTAATAATACGAGAGGCACGTAATAATCGCTGCCTTAAATTGGCTACTCGTTTCACAACATCATGAAACTCTGACTCTGAAGTAGAACCAGGAGCACTATTTTTGTTATTGATCATGTGGTCACCTAAGGTTACTATATCATATAAATCCCACAAATGAGAAAGTTTAAGGAGAAAAGTTATGGCTAAACAATCGGCACAAACATTTAATGATCTGACAACTTGCGAATGGTTACCATTTGGCGATATGTCCGGTGTTAGTTTCGTTCCATTAGCAGTTCCCGTGGCAAATGGCTCCATTCATCGTGCCCGATTAACAAAAGGAACTGTAATCCCGTACCATACTCATCCAGCAGATGAGTATGTTCTTGTTGTTTCCGGCCAAATCGAAACAGGTGGAAGACACTGTGAAACCGGGACTTTCTGGATAACACCCGCGAATACCCGACAAGGACCCCATATCGCAATAACCGATGCTGAGATTTTAACGATTCGACTTGGTGCGCTTGGGCAGTTTGAGTAACTAATCTTACAAAGGAAGATTAGTGTCCGAAAATAGCTATATTAAACTACCGATCCTGTTATTGTTTAGTGTATGTCAATTAATACAGACGACTCTTATTACAACGCCATATTAGCGCGTGATGCAAAATTTGATGGCAAGTTTTTCTCTGGCGTTAAAACCACGGGAGTGTATTGCCGGCCTATTTGTCCTGCAAAACCAAAACGGCAAAACGTGGAATTTTTTTCATCGGCTTTACTTGCTGAAAAAGCCGGTTATCGCCCTTGCTTACGTTGTCGACCCGAAAGTGCTCCGGACTCACCGCTCTGGCATGGTACTACATCTGTCGTACGTCGTGCGGTGCAAGTACTTTATAACGATGAAAGTGTTTTCGAGTTAAATGAAGATGAGTTTGCAACACGTTTTGGAATGAGCGCACGACATTTGCGCCGTTTATTTCATGAAGAGTTGGGTAAAACCCCAATGCAGATTAAACGCAATCATCGACTTAATCTCGCCAGAAAAT
>JBGMQW010000095.1:0-13698 GCA_048060815.1 Thiohalomonadales bacterium
ATGGAATCGGGATAGCCCTATCAAGACCGTGTGCCGCAGGACGCGGCACTCGAGCACGCCATGGATGGCAATGTTTTGCGTGTCTTGATAGGGCTATGCCGGTTCCGTGGCCGGAGTGCACCACATAATCTTATTCAGATTTCTGATTTTATTTAAACAACTTTTAATGTCTCGATTTGTGTATAAGAGACAGCCCGGTGGAGAAGGCTTTTTAGAAAAAAATGATTTTCCTTCGCATCTTGGGTGCTCAAAAAATTAAAACTCATTTAAATTCTATAAACATCGCTGATGTCCATACTTTGGCATCATCCATTTGTCGACCTGCAAGATAAACCGGACGGAAACCATGAGGACCGTTAATGGCTTCAAGTTCTATTGTGCCGCTCACATCACGTGGCGCAGGAGTGTCGCTTAGACGTTCAACGGCGAGGAATAATTCTGTTCCACCAAGCTCTTTACGTAAGGTACTACGCTCTAATAATTCTTTTCCGGTGATTTCCCAGCAGAATGTTGGACAGTGTACGAATGGGTTACCGTCCAGTGGATTACCCACTTTAACATAACCATCTATGGTTCCTTCGATCTTGATACTGCAATTTTCAAGATTGCTTAAATCGATTTCAATTCCATCAGCATCGCCATAGGTGTCCGAATGGAAACCAATTTTTGTCGGGCCTGCACGCCAACAATTTTCTTCGATATGTTCAAATCCAAATCCTGAAAATTCGTGAATAGTACCATTGGTAATAGTTACGGTACCGTTCCAGTTTGCCCAACGATAACGGTCTCGAATTCGTGCGCCACCCCAGCGGATACGAATGTGCCGATCCGAGAATCCGAGCTCTTGTTGCAAGTTTCGTTTCCAAAAACAACCATTATGATCAAATGCGGCAATTTCATCCCAACCTTTGTCACCCAGGAATCGATAATCAAGTGTTGCTGAACCGGTATGAGTAAATTCATCCCCCTGAATATATTCACCACAGCGGGTAAGGCCAACCAGACGTTCACCCGTGGTTGCATAGGTATGACGTGCGCGTAGTGCCTTCCCAATAGTATCACGAGTCAGTTCTGCTGCTACGATACCAGTTACACCACCTTTGGTTCCAAATACTGCTGTACCAGGTACACCACCACCACATCGACCACGATGTTCGTCACCATTGGCTGATGCACCGAGCTTGTAACCTTTACGCATGGTGTCTTCATATAACCACGGAAAATGTCCCCAGGCAGATTCTATTTCTATAAGTCGTTCCAGTACCGGGTGATGCCAATCCAGATTACAACGTCGGCCTCCGACATGCGGCATCAATAAGTGACCTTCAGGATCGTGAATATAAGTTGCATAGAGTTCTTCTAATGGCCATGCGCCCGGCATAATGGTATCGCCTTCCATATCTTCATTCCATTCAAATGAACGTGAAATATTACCATCAGCGTCAAATGGAAATTCTGGTTGCTTGCCATGTAAAAATATCACATTGTGATCACCACCAGCGCACGAGTTACCACACCATTCTGTTCCTGGATAACAGATAAATTCATTGTCTACGCAAAGCTCGTGACAAAAATCAACTGCAGTTTCCCATCGTTCTTTTGTAATTTGAAAATCATTTGCGGTATAACCTAAAACATCCAGACCGGCAACATCGCGACCATAAGTTAAATTGTAGGTTGTGTTGTTTGTCCCAACTGTATCATCAGAGTGAACATGAAGATCGCCAAAATAGCTACGAGGAAAATCCAGTTTACTGTCAAAAGTAACATAGAATATTTTTTCAGGGACTTCAGGATGTGCAGGTAGTGATGCGTGTATTGCAATTTCACCATCGATATTATTTGGTAAATCATCTATTTTGGCAACAGACCAACCTTTTTTATTTAATTTTATTTTATTTTTATAAACTTCTTTACCACCACTAAGTCCGTGTAACGCTACTTCGGTGCCATTATCCCAACAGGTATTCCCCCATTCGTCTTCAGCACGAACTCGCAGGATAACTGGTTCACCTTTTTTAGCCAATCGAGAACCAGTAATTTCAAGTTGAGCGGGTTCACCGGATACAATATCGATCACAATGTCTTCGGGAACATCTGCACAGCGGGATGTACCTAACGGATCAACATAACAGCGGAATCGAAAACCTTCTTCAACAAAAGTTTGAACTCGTGTACCTGGAGCACCGCCACGGCGATCACCTAATCGTAAAATAATATGATCACCCGGTTTTAAAAAACCATCAACTGTATCAACAATTATGGCTTTTTGAAAAGGGCGCTCATGTCCCTTTTGATCAAAGCGAACTTTTAATGATTGCACTGTCGCCGGGCTTTGCCCTTCTGCTAATGGTCCTGCTTGATATTCAGCAGAAACATAATTTGCACCTTTAGGATCGCTTGTTTGAAATAATGCCCAGTCAGAATAAAACTTGAATGTCGCTTTCATCCAGGCACCATCGGCCATACCGGATGATCCCAGTTCGTAATCCAGAACAATTTCCTGCCATGAACCGGCGACAAGTTGTTCTACATTACAACTCACTGAACCTAAAAACGACATATCTTTTGTTTTACCATAAAGTCCTTTAGGTGCGATATAATCACCCAATTTTTGTTTTAGTTCTTTGTCGGACATTTTTTCCATGTTAATAACTCCTATAGATATGCTCCTGCTGGAGCATACATATTTTATTAATTTGTTTGAATTTTACTAAATCAGATCGCTATGATGACATTTAAATTAATCGCCATACTTCATAACGTTTTTCTAACTGACGGAAGAACAGACGTTCAAATATATAAGATACGCCACCAATTAAAACAATACCTAATAAAACTTGACGCGAATTTCCTATTTCACCACCCATTGACACCATCCAACCAAGGCCTTCTGTTGCACCTATCATTTCAGCAGCAACCAGTGCACGCCATGCTTGACTAAAGCCAATACGTAATGCGGCTGTAATAAAGGGTAAGCTCGCAGGTATGTAAATGTAGATAAATAACTGCCAACTTTTTGCACCAAGTACTCGGGCAGCACGTACTTCAGCACCTTTAATTTGTAACACACCTTCCATAATGGTGAGAATCATAGGGTTCACAGCTGAAATAAAGATCACAACAATAATATTCAGATAACCAATCCCAAAAACAAGTAATGTTAATGGTGCCCAGGCGATAGGTGGAATGGCCATAAACAGACCATTTAACGGTACGATATACTCTCGAAAACCTTTATTAAAACCTGCTGCAAATCCAGCGATAATTGCAACTATAATTGCACTACCAAAGCCACCGACTTCTTCCAGAAAACTGGCCCATAAATGGATCAATAATGTACCATCAACAATCCAGTCATATCCCTCTTCAGCAACTTCCCAAAATTGCGGAAGTATATAAGATGGATATTGGCTTGCAACTAACATCCATACGACAAGTAATGACGGAATAGATAACCATGACCATGAAAACTCTGGCCATTTTAGACCACGTGGTTCTGGTTTATTTTCTCCTGGAACTGCATCTTTACCAACAACACTCACATTATTACTCCTGATATATTAAAAGCTCCGAAATGTTGAACTCACATTTCGGAGCCGATTAAAACATTAAAATTATTTCAAAGCTTCTTTCATATAAGACAAATCAATAATATCAGATGATTTAAGTTTCTTTTTTATGTATTTCAAATTGTATGAATAATCCATTAAACGTTGTATAAAGGCTGAATCTTTTGCGGTTAACTCATAGGCCCAACCCAATCGTTTACGTGCATTCGCTACGATATCGGTACCACTGTATTTTTTACCGGTTTTCTCATTAGTAACCGGCTGTAATTTAAATGCTTTTGCAATAATGTCATTACCAGCAGTTGGACTTGAATTTAAAAAATCAACCGCTTTTTTATGAGCTTTAAGTACTTTGATAATGCCGGACTTTTTCTTTTCCAGTGCTTCAGGCATTGCCATAATAATGTACCATGGATATTGTGGTACGGCTTTGTTCATATCAAAAATCACTTCGGTTTTACCACGCAATTCAAATTGGCTGGTGAAGGGTTCCCAGATAAATGCACCATCAACCACTTTTTGTTCTAACGATGGTCCCATGTTGCCCGATTTCATCGGAATGATGTTTATATCTTTTCCATCGGTGAGTTTTGCGTACTCACCAAGAACATATCCACGTAACAAAACATCCATGCCACTACCCTTTCGTACCCCGGCTATTTTTTTGCCTTTCAAATCAGCAACACTGGTAATACCGTCGCCCTTTCGAACCATTACAGCGGCTTGTCCGTAATTGACCTTGGCTAATATTCGACTATTTAAACCTCGTGAAAACCAATGATAAACCGGAGGTGCTCCAATATAAGCCATATCCAGTTCACCCGCTGCTAAAGCCTGATGTACTAACGGGCCACTACTAAACGTAAGTGCTTCGACCTCAACACCCATCTCTGCAAAATAACCCTTCTCTTTTGCAATTAATATCGGAGCATTAGCCATAGCAAATACCCAGCCAATTTTGATTTTATCTTTAGCGGCAAAAGCAATTGATAATGGCGACACCAAAATACTGATAACTACAAGACTTGTGAATAATCTTTTTATCATTTCTCTATCTCCTCTGTTTCTAAATTTTTTATAATTATATTATTTGTTTTTATTAACTTGTCCCGTTTTGCAAACCGATTTCAACCATTTCTGCAGCATCACGCGGATTTTCTTTTGTCACTGCTGTTATATCTGAAATCAACTCTTTTTTATATCCCCAGAATAATTCCGCAGTACGGGTAGTCGGTCCACTACGCGGACGGGGTAATTCATTAACCAATTCACGATGAACACCTTTTGGCGGTCGACCCAGCACTACTACACGATCAGACAAGTAAATGGCTTCATCAATATCGTGAGTGATAAAGACCACAGTTTGACCCAGTTCATCCCACAATCGAAGTAATTCATCATTCATGGTTTCTCTGGTAATGGCATCAAGTGCAGCAAATGGTTCATCCATTAATAATAAGTGGGGTTCGAGTACTAAACTGCGTGCCAATGAGACGCGTTGTTGCATACCACCGGAGAGTTTTCCCGGTAAAAAATCATCAAATCCTTTCAAGCCCACCATGTCTAAATATTGTTTTGCTTTATCACGACGCTCAGCGACACTAAGATGACCAGCCATTTTTAAACCGAACTCGACATTTTCTATCGCAGTTAACCATGGAAACAAATTAGAACTCTGAAAAACATAACCTAAATGCGGGTCCTCGGGGTAAATTTTTTCGCCACGTAATAAAATATCACCTTGTTCCGGTTGATAAAAACCGGATAACAAATTTAGCATTGTTGTTTTGCCACAACCGGATGGTCCGAGGATAGCAAGAAATTCACCAGGTTTTACCGAGAGGTTAAAGTCGTTAAAGATTGAAATTTCGCCACCATAAGAATAATGAAGATTACTGATGACAAGATCATCTCCACCTACACGTTCACTTTGTGCCATAGCCCCTACCTTAATATGTTAATTCAAGCTTACTTATTATTGTAATTTTTTTATAGCCTTGATACTAAACACCTAACACTATTGCTGTAAAGCACTCAAAGCATTTAATTTTTTGATGTATCTACAAATTAAATTCTAAAAATTAAATGTTACTAAACAATGTTTTAGCGTGATTTAAAAATGATTAACATTAGTTTTTAAGTATATAATTATTTTAGCTATCTCTTAATTTATTACGTGCCAGGTTTTAAAATAGTCGAAATAATATTCTCGAGAATATCTGTACATTTTATTTCCTTATTTTTAATATATTTTAGCAATTGCATTTTGATAATTTGAATCCA
This sequence comes from Thiohalomonadales bacterium, assembly GCA_048060815.1. GTDB lineage: Bacteria > Pseudomonadota > Gammaproteobacteria > UBA6429 > Thiohalophilaceae > CAYQUC01. Next base: position 5,856 of record JBGMQW010000095.1, read on the forward strand.
ATTATTAAATTTAAGATAATAATCTTTGATTAAGATCAAATTCACCTTCAAATCTATCTGCTACAAATTAAGTAGGGTTATCAGTTATGTGGGAAGGAGATATGTCATGAAAATTCAAGATATTATGACTACAAATATAGAAACACTTGGACCAACCCAATCTATTAGAGTTGCTGCCAGAAAAATGAGTAAATCAGAAATTGGTTTTATTCCAATTGTTAACGAAAATGGCTCATTAGCGGGTATCATTACCGATCGAGATATTAGTTGTTTTGCTGTGGCAATGGGGCATGACCCAAATACAACTGAAATACAAAAATGTATGAGTACTGATATTTTTACTTGTTATGAAGATGAAGTTATTAGTGTTGGAGCAGAAAAAATGGAACAGAATAATGTACAAAGACTCATAGTGCTCGATCGTAATGATGTAATGATTGGAGTTGTGTCCGTAGATGATATTGCTTTCTTTTCGCGAGATCTTGCCGGTACAGTACTTCAAAATGCCCGGGCAACTCACTAATCAGGAGGTGTAAAATGAGAATCAATAAATTTATGACAACCAATGTAGAAACAATACCAGCAAATGCTACAACAAAAGTTGCTGCGCGAAAAATGCATGACCTTCATCTTGGTGTACTTCCGGTTGTTGAAAATGGAAAAATAGTTGGTATTCTTACCGATCGTGATATAACTTGCCAGGTAGTAGCAACAGGTCACGATGCTGTTATGACCCAGGTTCACGAAGTTATGAAAAAAAATGTTGTTACCTGCTTTGATGATGAGGATCTGAGTGAAGCAGCTAATCTAATGAAAAAAAATCATGTTCGACGATTAACTGTACTAAGCCGGGATAACAATATCGCAGGTTTTTTATCTGTTAAAGATATTGCCAAAGGTTCACACCAACTCGCTAGTGGTGTATTAGTGGCATCGACAACATTACATTAATGATAGAAGTTGTGTTCCTGAATAAAATCCATATGTGTTTATTCAGGATACTCACTTAGCTTTTATTAAATTCTACTTCGGTACTTTAGCTGGTTTCTGAGACCAACCTGAAGGTCGTCCACCACATTTTTTTAGCATTGCATTATCCAGCATAATTAAACCTCTGGTAGCTTTCGCGCATAATGTAAAATCGGAATCCTGTATGCTGGTTGATTCCATAATAAATTTTCCATCAAAACCTGCTTCTCGTGCTTTACCACTTTTTGGCATAATATTTAGAATAACCAGCGTATCAGATTGCTTTTTCTTAACTGTACGTTTATATTTTTGGGCATTATTACTTTTGGTTTTATTTTTATCAGAATGGCTAAATGATGTAGTTGGCATTACAAAAAGAAACACCGTAGTAGCAAGTAATAAATATTTAAATCGATTTTTCATTTTAATCCTCTACGGTATATAACCATGTTCCGTGTTCAAAATAGAATTTCGTTCGCCAATAGTATTATTAAACACCGCATCAAACTGGAATGAAATACCGGCCTGATAAATTGTTTCATCATTACCATTGTTAATATCGTTACTATAATCAGTTTTATTAATTTGTGCTATTAAATTAAAACCTTGTCCCAGAACATAACTAAAATTTGCTATCATGCTGGTATTTTTTGCGTTTGTGATATCATCATATTTTTTACTCGCTAGTATTAAAGCAACTTGCCAACGAGTTATTAAATGAGGACGGCGGGTATATTGTAAACTCAGTACTTGCGCACTTGAATTAGCTTTTGCACGAGACGAAACGCTTGATAAATCTATTGCTCCATTTACCCCTTCGCTACTAATAGCTTGTAAGCCCATCGACCAACTACTTGTTGGATTTATATTTAAATTAAACTCAATTCCGGCAATAACCGATTGCATCCAATCGTCGCCAATTGTCGTTTCCACTCGTTGTGAATCTAACAAAATTGCGGCATGTCGAACTCGATTGAGGTATCTTAAATTTACGGATGGATTATAATTATATCGAAACCCACGTGTATCAAACCCATCTGGTGCTGTGGCATTATTGGCATCATTATTTCGAGTACCTGTCCAGATACCTAGCGAATGATTAGCGTGATCGAAATACCAATCCAGCTCGATATTACTACCATACCTTTGATCAAGATCTGCATCAGAAGATGCCGTATTAACATAACTGTAATCAACTAAATCTTTTTCACGTAATGTAGGAAATTTAATAATGGTATTTCGAAGTTTGGTTTTTCCTATTCGAAACGTTATGCTCTTATTCCAGTAAAAAGCATTAAATTCATTAAATATAATTTCACCCGATATCTCTTCAAAACCAATCGAAGCTCCAGCAACACCTGATTCAGCACCATACAAATTTTTATCAAATTGCAATAATAATGCAGAATTATCTGTATTAATATTTCCTTCTTTATTATCAGGAGCACTTTTTTTATAATCATAACCATCAGCAGTAGCAATAACTTGACCACCAACAGTTATGCGCGGCATTACATTTCTCTCAATTTCAACTGCATATATATTTTGAACCAAAAAACTGGATAAACATAACAAGGTGAAATTAAATTTAACGTTCATAAACATTTATTTCTCCCTGTTTTATTGGTCAATAGACACAGATGGTTTATAGGTCGGGTCAAAATCCTCATACTCAAGAATGGTAAGCATACCACCTGAATTAGCGCCATTATTTCTGACACTAACAGTACTGTGATCATGGAAACTCCAATAACCGGGATTATCTCCATAAATCATAATATCGTAGGTCCCACCAGGTTCTACATGGACGGTATTTAGATGACGCGGTTCCGGTAAATCATTACCATCTTGCGCTACCCACCAAAAATCATGTCCATGTAAATGCATATGATGTGATAAACCACTGGAGTTTATGAGTCGTATGCGAATCCACTCTCCTTGCTTAATTGAAATTCTCTTTGTTGCCGGATAAGATTTACCATTGATCGCAAAAAAATTCGGTCTGATTTCATTGCCATCTGAGCGACTTAATAAATAGGGTGCTGTGTACTCGCCAGTTTCAACTGCATGTTTAAAATCCTGATAATTTTTAAAAAAACCTTGTGTTTTATAATCCAGTAATCCTTTGGACATAAGGTAATTGACTTCTTTCATTCCTTCAATTAATGCATTCATTTCTTCGCGAATAAAATCAATATCCCAGGATTCCAATACCAGGCAATAATCACGAGAATAAGGGAATCGATTCTTTAATTGTTCTTTTTTTCGGTGTACTATAAATGCACCATGCATTGCTGACACTTCATGAAGTGACTTTGACCAATGACAATGATACCAGTGAGTTCCTGTTGATTTTGCTTGAAAACGATATACAAAAGTATCACCAGGATGTACGGGATCCTGGGTTATCATTGGGACACCATCCATGGTATAAGGCAAAACAATTCCGTGCCAATGAATAGTGTGCATTTCTTCAGTGTTATTTGTGAAGTTAACCTGAACCCAGTCATCTTCCTTAATATGAAACTCCGGACCGGGTACCTGGCCATTAAATGCAAATAAATGCAGTTTTATTCCTGGTAATACTTCATGTTCAACTATGCGAATATCGATATCAAAAACTTTATAATCCACATCTGCTGTAGGTGGCGATCCGGGTGGTACGATTAAATTTCCACCTTTATGTTTATGATCCTTCATGAACATCATTGAGCCGTATTTATTAGCCTGATCACCCGTCGAGGGATGATGTGAACTATCATCCGATGCTGAAGATTTTGCAAAACTGGTTGTGCTGGTGGTCGCTGCAATAGCACCGGTACTTGCTGCTGCAGCCAACTTTAAAAAGCCTCGTCGTAATTTATTGAATTCGGACTTTTTTTCTTCCATGAGCTTCTCCATAAACATGTCATAAATTCTATGACAACGTGTGTGTTTTTTATGAGTTATTTCTATAATTTAATTAAGGGTCGTATAATAGCAAAGATTAAAAAGAAAGTAATTTTATCCTTGATAGATTTTTAGATTGATTTTAAATAAATGATAGTTGAATTATTGAACCTGAGATCGGTTTAAGAAGTTAAGATTGCAATGATCATTTTATGGACAACAAATGTGAGGACACGTAATTGGGATAGCCCTATCAAGACCTTGTGCCGCAGGACGCGGCACTAGAGCACGCCATGGATGGCGATCTTTTGCGTGTCTTGATAGGGCTATGCCGATTGCGTGGCCGGTTTTAAACTACAAATTTACTTATACTATGCTTTTATCATGCTTTATTCTTATTCCGAGTTTTGGTTATTTATGTATAAAAGCCGATACAATCCAGGTGCATCGGCTTTTAATTGAACGTTTATACTTTAAAACTTGTAAAATACGCTATATCTTATTTCTTGATTAATTTAACTGAAATCATCGCCACCGGGTTACGCCAGTCATGATTTTCTGTTGGTAAACTACCATTACCTTGAATACCCGGGTGAATATACACGTAACCTTCGCCATTGTCTCGATCAGAATTATAACCTTCGCCACCACATGTTGGACCGGGAATATTAGTACATATCTCGTCATTAGCTTCTGTTCCGGCATCATAAGCTGGTACTTCAAAAGTAATTGTTTTTCCTTTCCTGGGGCCTTGTTCGCCATTCACTGCAAAAAATGCATCATTAGTCGGTATAAGCATTGAAGCGATTGTAATATGATTAAAATATTTATTCATTTTAACAGTTAAGGTTAATGACGCCCCGGGTGCTAATCCATCCGATGCTGAAGCAGTATCTAGTGCATGTTTGCCATCCACTAAAAATGCACTCAACGGTTTATTATTGCCACCTTCAGCAATTTGTTCTAATTCCAAACTTGCCGGTGCCCCTTTCTTAAATAGTTTAAAACCCTTATGCGTTGATGCAACTAGTATTGGAGTAAAAATTTCACCTTTTGTTATGTTCGTTACTGTTACTTCAAACATTTTAGTACCACCCGCAAAAGCAGTTGATGATAATAAAAGTAAACCACAAATAGCCGATGTTGCAATACTCTTTAAGTTTGACATTAATATGTCCTCCTGGTTGATTATATTAAAAATGATTTCTGTTTTACTTAATTTAAAAGTGTTGCAAGTATGAGAAAGACAGGTCACAAGTGATTCACAGAAATATCACTTTTTTATAACAAACAGGAAAATATGTTAATTACAAACTAACAGAAAAGCGTTTGAACCACCAAGAGCGCCAAGGAAAAGATTAGAGAATTTATTCCGTAGTGCTATCTGTTATATACAGTGAAAGATTTTATAATGAATGGCTTTTTGATTTTTATAACAGATACACTAAATAGCACTACTGTCCCGTTAATATATAGTTAAAACAGAGAGTAGCTATACAGTGCTTACGTTAGAGTGTTTACCTAATCCATCGGACATGAAACCGGTGCAGCCTACTAAAGACGCGCTATTCGCCATCCCTGGCCGCTCGACTGCTTCATCCTTGAAGCAGACGGTCTTTAGTAGGCTACACCGATTCCATATCCTTACTTTTGTGCCCGCTAAAAAGTTAATGGGACAGCAGTGACTAAATAGTTATATAACAATTTAAATTAATTTTACGCTGCTTTATAATTCGGCATATAAAAAGTAAACGTGGTACCGCTATTGATTTTACTTTGTACTTGAATGGTGGAGCCGTGCAATTCCAGAATTCTTTTAGTAATCGCTAAACCAAGACCTGAACCTTCACCATTTTCCCGACTTTTTTCTACTTGATAAAAGCGATCAAAGATATGATTTAATTCTGTTTGCGGAATACCACAACCGGTATCTTGAACTTGCACAACAACTTTACCATCTTTTAATAAATAATCGACAGCAACGCGATCGCCTTTTGTGGTATGACGTAATGCATTTTCAATTAAATTTTCTAATGCCCGTTGTAACATCGCAATGTCACCATACACCATCGCTGCACCTGCTCGCTGAGTACAACATAAGTCAATACCGGCATTTTTCGCACGCAGGTAAAATTTTTGTACGACATCCTGTATTAAATCTGAAATTGAGAATGGTTCGGCATATAAAATTGATTCGCATGAATCAAGTTTTGAAAGCTCAAATAATTCTGTCACTAATTGACTTAAACGAAGACAATAATCAAGAGCAACTTTTAAATATTTTCCACGTTCTTGTTCCGATAAATCTTTACCTTTAATAATTAATGTTTCAATATAACCTTGTAAAGTTGTAATTGGTGTTCGTAAATCATGGGACACATTGGCGACTAATTCTCGACGCATATTATCTACTTTTTTAAGTTCACCCATTTGTGAATTAATTTTATTTACCATCACCAGGAACTGTCGACCAAGGTGATCGACCTCGTCACCACCAGTAGTTTTTACTTCGTAGTCTGGTTCAAAACTTGCAATTATTTCCCGGTCGGAATATTCAGTCATGGCATTATTCAATTTTCGAAGACGTCGTGTCATGATAGAGAACGACATTGCACCAATTAAGAATACCGCGATAATACCCGCTAATAAGCCCCAAAGACTTAAACGAAATATATAACTATCATCCAGTTTATCAGCAACCCCTTCATATTTTTCACTGGCCAGAATAATGTATAAATATCCTTCTAGAATATTTTCTGATTTAATTTCAGATGCTGAAAAAACTTTATTTCGACTTTCATTTCGAGGATCCTCCCCAAACAAAGGAAAATCACGATTACCTGATATTAAATATTTAATAGGTTCCAGATTAATTTTTTTACGAACTACTTTTCCTGGAGGAGCTGAAAAACCAAGAATCGTACCATTAGTATCCAGTAGATATAATTCAATAGTGGGATTAATCACCATCAACATGTGAAAAACATTTTCCAGAGCATTTTTATTAATCTTATTATTTTTAATTAATGTATTATCTGCAACAATATGGTTAGCGAGTTCGACATTTAATTTTTGTGCTACTTCAGCTTGATATAACCCACTGGAGTAATACAATAGTTGCAGTAAAATAACTCCAATGACGCATAGAATAATAAATAAAGTAATGGCTAATTTACTGTATAAGGTTCTAAACATACTAATCCCTACGTATCTGCATTATCCGGATTTTTATTCTGTTGCCAATCAAAAAATTTATAACCGACCCCCCACACTGTTAAAATATATTCCGGGTTGGAGGGATCTTTTTCAAATTTAGATCGTAAACGGTTAATATGGGAATTAACTGTATGTTCATATCCATCATGACTATATCCCCAAATGCGATCCAGTAATTGTGTTCGAGTAAATACGCGTCCCGGGTTATGGGCAAAATACCATAATAAATCAAACTCTTTAGCAGTTAATTCAATGTTAATGCCATCATATTCAATTTTACGTCGACTCGAATCGAGTAACAATTTACCAATATTTAATTCATTAGATTCAGGCTCTGTTGCTGCATTTAGCATAGAATCTGCACGACGAAAAATAGCTTTAACTCGCGCCATTAATTCTCGAATACTAAAAGGTTTTGTAAGATAGTCATCTGCACCAATTTCTAAGCCGAGTACCCGATCCAACTCTGAGCTTTTTGCAGTTAACATTAAAATTGGTGTGTTTACTTTTTGACCCCGTAGCTCTCGACAGACTTGAATACCATCAATTTCAGGTAACATCAGGTCTAAAATAATTAAGTCATAGTTACCAGTCAAAGCGAGTGATAAGCCCTTACGGCCATCATAAGCAATATCAAAAGCGTAATTTAGATCCGCCAAATGAATAGAAACTAAATGCGCTATATCTTTATTATCCTCAACAATCAGTACTTTTCTGGGCATATTTTATTCACTATTTTCAATTTTGTAACAAGAAGTGATGTTATTAA
>JBGMQW010000096.1:0-13648 GCA_048060815.1 Thiohalomonadales bacterium
TGTATCGTTGAACCGAATACAATTTCAATTTAATTAACAAAATTTTCTTCTCGATATCGCATATTAATTTCTTAAATATTTATATAATATTGATTATATTAAAATTTTGAAAATAAAACAGTTATTTAGACACTATAAATAAGCAAAATCTGAATAGTTTATGTTTGTTTAAAAGACTATATTATTATGAGATTTTGTGATAAAAATTAAATTAAATGAAAACCATCCATAAGCCACAAACTAATAAGCAGTATCAAGAACGAATCAATCTCGTCTGGTTGTTTATTCAAAATAACCTGGATGAAAAATTACAGCTCGATGAACTAGCAGCTATTGCTTTTTTATCGCCTTATCATTTTCACCGTATTTTTACTGCAATGACAGGTGAGTCAATAATTCAATATATAAGACGATTACGACTGGAACGTGCTGCAAATAGAATGCTCTACACCAACCATGATATTACCACCATTGGTTTGGAAAATGGTTATGAAACACCTGCAGCATTTTCACGCGCCTTTAAACAACAATTTGGTCTATCTCCTTCAGTATTTCGAAAAAAAAATGACCTCAAGACAATTTATAGTACTAAAGACACACAAGATATAAATAATCAGCCTCTAAATTATTCCATTGTTCATTTTAAACCTCAAAAGGTACTGTTTATTCGTAAAACAGGCAGCTATATGGAATCGGCTTCTCTAGCTTGGGAAAACTTAATGTCGTATGCTTTTCAACATGGTTTAGTTAATGATAACTCTCGAAACTATGGCATTCCTTTAGATTCTCCAGAAATTACAGATCATGAAAAAATTCGTTATGATGCTTGTATAACAGTTGATGATTCAATAAAACCAGATGGTGAATTTGGAATACAAACTATAAAAGGCGGACGATATGCAGTATTTACACATACAGGCCCTTATGAAAATCTGGAACAGACTTATAATAAAATTGTACTAAACTGGCTACCTAATACAAATTACGAATTTATTGATGCACCGGCATTTGAAAATTATTTGAATACCAAGTGTTTGGAAGTAGCTCCAGATAAATTAAAAACCGATATCTACATCCCGATATTGTAAAAAATGTAATTATTAACGATTATTCAATATCACGTTGGATTTTGTTACAAAAGTCAAAATATTTTACCGCCAAGAAAAAGATTAGAGAACTTCTTACAGTTTTCTATCCGACAATATATGAACATCACGCTGAGGAAAAGGTATTGTCACACCATTTTCTTTAAAAGCTTTCCATATTGCCAGATTAACATCCGACTTCACTGCACCAATGCCATTTTGGGGATCATTTAGCCATAGGCGTAATTCGAGTTCAATACCATTATCGCCAAAATTGAGTAATCTAACTTGTGGCGCTGGTGATTTTAATACACGATCACTGACATCACATGCTTTTATCATGATGGCCATGGCAAATTCAGGATCGTCCGCATAACTAATTTGAACTGGAAGTTTTACGCGCACATGTCGATCACTAAAACTCCAGTTAGTCACTTCTGAAGTAATCAAATTTTCATTTGGTATCAAGGTTTCAACCCCTTCTCGATCACGAACTACGATATAACGCGCATTTAATTGTACCACCCAACCGAAGCGATTACCGATACTAATTACATCACCGGGTTTTATTGAGCGATCAAATAACAAGATAAAACCACTGATAAAATTACTCGCAATTCGTTGAAAACCAAAACCGAGACCAACACCTAATGCACCACCAAAAACTGTTAATGTTGTTAAATCTATGCCAACTGTATTTAACGCAACCAGGATTGCAATAGTATAAAACAAAACCTTACTAACTTTGCTTAGAGCAACTCGCAGACTGCCACTAATGAATTCAGATTTACGAGCACGTTCTTCTATTAATCTGGATAACCAATTTGCCAATACTATAAACAAACCAGCAAATAAGGTTAATTTCATTACCGATAATATTGATATTCGTGAGTTACCAAGAGTAATACCGGGGCCATCGAGTGCTTGTAAAATAATGTCCAACCAACCGAATAAATGCAGTGCAACAATAACCCAGATCGTCGTGCTAATTATACCTTCCCAGGCTTTAATACCGCGTGATTGTCCAAATGCACGTCTCAGTAAATAAACAGAAAATCTTATCGTGGCTAACGAAATAAGTAATGAAGCTACTATATTAAGTATTTGATTTTTATAACCATATTCAGATAATATACCTTCACCTGCAAGGACAAACAACAACATAACTAATGGAAACACCACCCGGACACTACTGCGCAATGCAAGGCGCATAAATCCTGATTGTTCGATTGTACCTAACCATGTCAATATTAATTTTCGCCACTTTTTATGCGCTATTAGTGCAATCCCTGCTGCAATAATGATTATTACTAGTTGATATGCACCGGATAAAGTCATTATTGAAGCATACCAGCTTTGAAAAGTTGTACTTACTATTGAAATAATATCAGCCATTTTTATCCAAAGAATTTTTAACGTAATTTTTACAGTTATTTGTATTTAATATCTTATATTGTATTGAAATAACCATAACAATCAATAACATATTTTATGTTATTTGTTAATTAAATACTTCATTACTTTTAAATTAATGAATTTTCAAATTTAGCCGCTATATAAGGTTAACAGCAGATTATTTATAGGGGAAAATAATGAATACAGTATGCGTTCACGTTGATGAAAATATGGATTCTGATTTAATGACTAAAGTCAAACTTGGTTTATTAAAAGTTAACAATATTAGTAATGTAGAAATGAATCCAAAGCAGCCTCACGATATTTTAGTAGAATATAATATATCTCCAGAACTTCCATTGGATATAACAAACCAACTAAAAAAATTAGGATTACATTCTTATATATGGGGCGGTTGAAAATATATTTAAGCGTAATTTAAAAATAATGCCCTGAATGAAACAATGCTGACTCTACATGCTGAATTTCATACTCATTATTTTTATTGCGTAAAACTGCCTCAACTAATGCAGATTTTATTGTTTTGTGATCAATTACTTTTGGTAACAAACGCTGCATTTGAAACAAACGATTAACATGCTTACTTGCTAATTTTTCAAGGTTAGCGCGTGAATCATCAGTTAAGTGTTGTAACAATAATAAAAATGGTGATTGCCATGAGAAATATTCTTCAACAACAGTTGAGGTATCATCTTCTAACCAATCGTCGTTCAACATCAATAACGGAAATTCCTCTCTCGATAATATACGCCCTGTTAAAGAATGCACATTAGAAGAAGATTGTAAACCAACACCATTACCTTTTTCGTCACGCAGGAACCATTGAGTATAATTTCTGTTACCTGCTGATTCATCTACTTGTTGTGCTAACCAATCAGCATGATTTAAGTCATTATTACTTTGTTGTTCAAGAAAATGGGAAATAAAAAATTTTTGACACTTGAACCCGGGACGCCAATGTCTTGGTTGGTGTTCTTTTAATTCATTTTCATAACAAACACTATGCAATAATGCTAGTGGCTTATCACAATATTTATCTAGCAACCATAATTCATAATTATCTTTAAGATCAAAAGGAACTTTACTTGAATGTTGTTTTACAATTTCCAGTAGTTCTAAACCACTTTGCTGTATTGCATCATATTCCATCGTACTTATTAATGGTGCTCGCGTAAGACCATCCTTATTACTCCAGACTCCAAATTTTATATCTGGTGTTTCAATATGAATATCACTCTCAGAAGCCATACCTTGTAAAACTTCATCTCGTAAATATAAAGTCCAATGAACACCATCAGTGGTAACTGCATCAGCACTGCCTGCTTCAATCACATTCATCACCCCACGAAAGGGATTTAGCATGCGCTGGCTAAAACAATGTGGTTTAAACTGGTTCATTTAATAAATTCACACCCTATTAGAGTCGTACTTCCTTATCAATAATTCATGCAATACCTGTGCTACTATCCAGTAGATAATCGTTGATTAATATTACTTATAGTAAAGAATAGGTTAAAAAGCGAGATTGGAAAAATTGCGAATAATCAATCTGTTAAGTAATACACACTAAATGCATTTATGACCTGTAATCTATAGACCATGTTTTTTAAATAAACATTATTAAAATGGTGGAATAATTTGTCAAAATTCTGACAATTTTTGAATGCTTTAAATCAATAGGAAAATTAAGGAAAAGCAACAAGAAATTCAAGTTTAAACGCGTTATTTGAGTGCGCGACAACGATATGGCAAGGTCTCTGAATTAATACCGGTGTATTGGTAAACACGTTTTCTTAAATCTGCACTCTTTACCCCTTTCTTTATGAACGCTGCGATCGCATTTTCAAATGCTGGTAATGTAAATTGAAAAGCAGAATCGAATTTATTTGATATTTCGCGTGATTGAAAAAAACCACATTTTTTTAATTCTCCGGGTGAAATAAAATTTAAAATTAACATGCCATGGTTTGTTAGATTTTTCTCTAATAAATTTAACCAATCTTTATTTGCATCAATAGCTCGAACGGGCTCATCATCCTGTTCGCCAAATAAATCATCTATTATAATATCAAATTTTGAACCATTATAGTTTTGTAACCACTGCACTGCATCAGCTTCAATAATAGTTGCTAATTTCTCATTTATCTTAAAATATTTAAGAGCAATATCGATATGTACGGGATTAAGTTCAATTCCGGTAATGTTTAGTGGTGTATGAAAGCGATGCAAATGGTGAATCACAGCACCACCACCCACACCAAGAATTAACACGCTTTGTAATTTATTTGACGCATAAAAAAAACTCGGTAGAACAAGTAAATCCCAAATACCACCAATAATTTGACGATTAGGACGGTATTGACTATGAAAAACTCCATTTGTATAAAGTCGGGTAGTTTTACCCGCTTGTCGAACTTCATAATTAACATTATCAATTACTTTTTGCCAAACTACAGACATACGTAAATACTAAGTTCCTATATTTATAATTCATTAATCCACAGTTGAAGTAATTCTACTTCACGATTAAAATAATCTTCATTAGAAGATGTACTGCTTAACACACTAATACCCTGACAACGCCCCATTAAGTGCATTGATAAAAAAGCAGCGTCTTGTTCCTGCCCAATAGCAATAAATTGTTTTTCTAACCATATTTGAAATAACTCAAACATATTATTAGCATCATCTTGCAATGCATGACGTAACTTATTCAGCTCCAGGCATAATGATCCAAGAGGACATCCAAAATTTTTAATGTTACTTTGGCTTTTAACCAACATTAATACGTAATTTTTTAGACGAGATTTTGGATCAGGATAGTCCTTCTCCCAATTTTTTAGCATTGAAATAATATCAGAACGTCGTTTATCGAGCACCGCAGACAATATCTCATCCTTCGTTTTAAAGTAATAATAAAAATTACCTCGAGCTATACCCGCAGTATCAGCTATATCCGTAAACGAAGTATGCTCAAATCCTTTTTCATAAAAAAGATTGTCTGCGATACTAATAATTTGTTTTCTGTTTTTTTCGCCTTTAGTACCCATAATCTAAATTTATTTAATTACAAGTATCCAATAAACCTGTGATTCATTCAGAACTACAAGTAATATATTTCGGTAAGAAATTAATTACATCTTAACAAGATCATCACGCAATTGCTTTAGCTGATTCCCTAAATGGATAATCTATATAACCCTTTTCATCACCACCATAAAATGTTTCTGGATCAGGTGCATTTAGCTTGCTACCTTCAACGAAACGTTCAACCAAATCAGGATTTGCGATATATAAAGCACCAAAAGATACCAAATCCGATTTATTCTGTTTTAAACTTTCTTGAGCTGATTCTTTTGTGTAACCCATATTTGCCATATATGCACCATCAAAACGTGATTTTATCTGCGCATAATCTATCTTGTTTGGTTTACCCGTCATATCACCTTCTAACACGTGTAAATATGCTATTCCAAAAGTATTAATTTGATCGGTTATATAATTAAAAGTAACTTGTGGGGCAGAGTCATTAATATCATTAAAAGTATTTTCAGGTGATATCCGAATACCAACTTGACCTGCATCCCATTCTTCTAATACTGCTGCGATTACTTCAGTAATTAAACGACTCCTGTTTTCCAGACTACCACCATAAGCATCATCACGAAAATTGGTACTATCCCGAAGAAATTGATCTAACAAATATCCGTTCGCAGCATGAATTTCAACACCATCAAAACCTGCAATTTTTGCATTATGTGCAGCGCTTTTATATTGTTGAATAATTTCTTTAATTTCATCTATTTCTAATGCGTGTGGTTCTACAAAAGCTTGTAGACCGTCCAAGGTCATTGCTTCACCATTTGGTTTAATTGCAGACGGTGCTACTGGTAATTGATTATCTTTTTGTAATGAAGGATGTGAAATTCGTCCGACATGCCATAATTGTATGAATATTTTACCACCCTTTTCATGCACTGCATCGGTTACCGAACGCCAGGCACTTACTTGAACCGGATGATAAATACCAGGCGTACCTGGATATCCAACAGCTTGTTCTGAAATTTGAGATGCTTCAGAAATGATTAATCCTGCACTAGCACGTTGACTATAATATTCAACATGTAATTCATGGGGAGCACTATCCTGGTTAGCACGATTACGAGTCAAAGGTGCCATTACAACTCTATTCGGAATAGTTAATGAACCTAATTTTAATGGTGCAAAAAGTGTTGGTGTTGTAGTCATTTTTCATAGTCCTTTCAATATAGTTTCAGTTATAAGATGGTCGTCTTAGTACAGTGTTAAAATTAGGACATTCGTCTTAGTTTGTCAATAGTAAATTCAAATTATGATTATTTCAACTTTAAAAACTAAATAAATTTAACAAAAACAATATGATAGGTAAGCTAAATTGAAAATTAAAAAATGCCAGAATAGTTTATTTGACTATCGTGCCAATCTAACTTTATGTGGTTTTATCATAGAAAGACTATATAACTGTTAATTTTGTGTTTTCTTAAAGAATTTAATTTAAACACAAAAACAGATTCATGCAGATTTTATCCAGAATAAATGGAAAAATAGTAACAAATCATTATCAACTTTAATTGACCTCAGCTCTATATAAGAACTAAAGCCAACTTTGCTTCCTTAATTTCTTATGCGCAGCTCGGGTTAATTATTAAAACTCAATAATATGTTCTTGCCACTCATCCTCGTGAACGTGTTCTTCAGAAATGACTTTATCCCGCACCGAAATATTTGAATTGTGAATTGATTGATGCGATAAGGAAATTAAAGGATGCCATTGTTCCAGTTTTTTGCCTTCGGATAATCTTCGATATGCGCAGCTAGTTGGTAGTTGATCATATAATTCTTTATTATAGGGTCGAAGGACGACACATCCGGCTGCTTTTTGTATACGATGTTCGTAATCAGTACAACGACAATTATGGATATCAAACAAGCGACAGGAAATATTTGTATAATAAAGAACTGCAGTTTCATCATCTTCGAGCTTTATTAAACAACAGCGGCCACAACCATCACATAAGGATTCCCATTCCTGGTCTGATAAATCCTGAAGTGGTGTTGATTCCCAGAAATTATTTGTCATAACTGAAATGAAAAATCAATTAGTAGCAGATTCATTTGCCCAAAATGCATGATCTCTATTTAAAAACTCTTCATAAGGAATGTAATGGGAACCATCACACGAGAAAGTTAAACCAACGATTCCATTAAAAATATTCAATGTTCCGGATCGCAGATATAAAGTATCATCCATGAATCTTAGATTTTTAAATGACTCAAACACCTCAAATATTTTTTCCTCTGGCACTACTGAATCTTCTGGATATTTATGTATTGGATAAGCCAAACAAATATTAGGATCCATTAATGACTCGATATCTAATAAACGATATCGATACGGATCATCATACAACCAGACAACTGCTCGGCTACTTGAAAAATGTAAAATCACATGAAATAAACCGTGGCTACGTATCAATTCTTCAAACATTGTCAGTATAACATCCATGTGACGATCAAACTTACTTTCAACCCGTGTTTGATGAAATACCGTGCCGCGGATAGAAGGATCACCTTTTATTTGTTGCCAATGATGTGGTTCTTCATATAATTTTTTGGTTAAGGGTAAATCACGTAAATCAAAATCCGCTCCGATAAAACCCAGGGTCTTGCCATTGGTATCACGGACCAATTGAATTGCTGTTAATGAAGGTCGTCGTGCACGAATACTGATATAAGCATTCGATAACAGAAAACCGGAACTTGGCACTACTTCTCGCATATAAGGACGTTCGCGACGATCCCGTCCAAAATCTTTTTTAATTATTCCTTCATGACTAACATTATCACTAATTTGAATTGCATCAGTGTCCAAAGCATATAAAAAAGTAAACTCCGGTAAACCTTTTAATTCTGTTATAAAAATATTATCCAATTCAATTCGATCACCCCAAACTTTACAACACTTCTCTGCAATAAGATGTAATGGCTCCTTAAGCATACCGGTCAACATATCATGTTGTGCCGCAATATTTTGCTGCAAGCTACCATTATTCTGAGTTACATTATGTTCATTAATGCTTAAATTATTCATACCTGTAAATAAGTGTCCCTGACTTAGATAATAATAGAAATTATATTGTTCACAATTCCAGTTAAAATCAATTTATATCACCTTGAATAAATAAACTACAGTCTAGCATTGTACTGATGCTAAATAAACGCTGAAATCAACTCGCTTTTTTATATTGTGAACAGGTTAAACATTATTTTTGAATTTTCTTTTGTATTACTAATTTCTCACTTATAATAACTTTGTGTATATTAACCCACATTTTATACGTAGTTATTTATGAGAATTGGTACACCCTTATCACGAAATGCCACGAAAGTTATGTTATTAGGATGTGGTGAACTTGGTAAAGAAGTTATTATAGCTTTACAACGTCTTGGCGTCGAAGTTATTGCAGTTGATCGATATGAAAATGCACCGGGGCATCAAGTGGCTCACCGAGCTTATGTTATCAATATGACCGATGGTAATGAACTTAGAAAGCTAATCGAACAAGAACAACCTGAATATGTCGTACCAGAAATTGAAGCCATTGCAACAGACACTCTGGTAGAAATTGAAAATGACAAAATTACTACGATAATACCCAATGCTCGAGCTACCCAATTAACCATGAATCGCGAAGGTATTCGTCGGCTTGCTTCTGAACAACTTTACATAAAAACATCAGCATACGAATTTGCAGAGTCTTTTGAGGAATTAACCACAGCAATAAACAGTAAAATTGGCTTTCCATGTATTGTTAAACCCGTTATGTCTTCATCAGGAAAAGGCCAGTCATTAATTAATCAGGAAAAAGACATTCAATCTGCATGGGATTATGCAAAATCGGGGGCTCGAGTAAAAACAACCCGGGTTATAGTTGAACAAAAAATCGAATTTGATTATGAAATTACATTATTAACAGTGCGCGCGCGAAATATTGACTCAAAAATAGCAACTTACTTTTGTGAACCCATAGGACATCGCCAGGTTAATGGTGATTATGTCGAAAGTTGGCAACCACAGACCATGAGTAAAATTGCTCTGCAAAAATCACAGGACATTGCAAAAATAGTCACCGATAATTTAGCTGGTTTGGGTTTATTTGGTGTTGAATTATTTATTAAAGGTGATGATGTGTGGTTTAGCGAAGTCAGTCCTCGACCACACGATACCGGTATGGTAACTATGATAAGCCAACGACAAAATGAGTTTGAATTACATGCCCGCGCAATCCTGGGCTTACCTGTTGATGTCAGTTTACTTAATCCAGGTGCTAGTGCGGTGATCTATGGTGCGATGGATGAAAAAGGTATCAGCTTTAACAATATTGAACAGGCCTTAGCCATTCCGAACACCGACATTCGTTTATTTGGCAAACCAGAAGCATTTATTAAACGACGCATGGGAGTAGCTTTGGCATATTCAGATAATATCGAAACTGCACGTCAAAATGCCACAAAATCTGCATCCTTGATCACAACATCAAAATAGTTAATATTTAGCAGTCATCCAGACAAGTTCTGGATGACGGTTTATGAAATAAGTTAATTTACTCTGGATAATTTCGAAACATGTATGCCGGCAGATTTCCCATCTTTAAATTGAGTCCAGTGTTGTTCCATTTTATTTTTATCTGTTATTAATAATGTCAAATGATGCATATGTGCATCTTTTTTTACATTTAAATTAGTTCCACTAATAAAATCAAACTCAAATTTATTTTTTGAGTAGCTTTGTAACTGTAATGTGGGCTGGTTTTGCATAGCACAGTAATGCGTCATTTTAATTTTACCGTTAACCTCTGTATAAATTGAAACCATTTCCATTGGTTCGCCAGGAAATGTTGTTTCTATAATAGCACTACCTGCTGATGATACTTTATAATTAACATTAAACGGTTTACTTTTATCACCTTCAGCCATTTTACCTTGCCATTGTCCCTCAAGGGATTTCATTTGAGTAAACGCTGCACCAAATTGTTTAGACTTTGGTTTTTCTGCATTTGCAATTGAAAATACTGCAAAAAATAATATTATAATACTTGTTAATTTTTTCATAATCTTAATCTCTCTTTTTAATTCAGTTGTTTATATCAATATACAGTGCCATATTAATTTCTGTAAGCATGTCAAAAATTAATTAATAAAATTTTCCAGTTGTGTTAAACAGCCCATCCAACCTTCTGAATGTAAATCAACAGATTCTTGTGAAGCCAATTTATCATGTGTTAATACCATCTTGGTAACACCATTATTTTCACTCAGATCAATAGTCACCAAAGAATTTACTTGTTGCTCATCACTTTCCCATTGCCAGGTAAACACTATTTGATCAAACGGGTTTAATGCCACATATTCACCATGAATTTTATGTGATGTTCCGGTTGTTTCAATCATTTCGATTCGGTATTTTCCACCTACTTCCAGATCCAGTTCATGAACCACGGTTGTCATTTCATTTGTTGGTGCAAACCAGTTTATCAATGCTTCTTTATTTGTCCAGGCATCATAAACTTCTTTTTTTGATACTTTAAAGTTTCGATTCATTGTTAATGAAAAATTTTGAATTTCAGTTGCGACGTCCATCTTTTTTCTCCTATATATTTACTTTCATTATTTACGTTTCTTTATTGCGTTATTGGTTTTATCTTTATTTTTTTCCAGATAATCTGCTAGTGAATCCAGTTGCGCGTTCCAAAATTGTTTATAAAATCCTATCCACTCTGAAGCTGTTTCGAGTGGCCCGGCAATTAACTCACAGCGCCGAATACGTCCATCTTTATGCCGTTGTAATAAACCTGCTTTTTCCAAAACACTTAAATGTTTTGATATTGCAGGTAATGACATCTCGAATGGTTTAGCTAAATCACTAACTACGGCATCACCATTAGCCAGGCGTGCCAATATTGCCCGTCGAGTACTATCCGATAAGGCATGAAATACCTTGTCTAATTCTGACTCCTGATACTTAACCATGTGGTTAAATATAGTTGTAAACTTTTGACATGTCAATTAAAACAATCTAATTTTTAACTTATTGAATATTAGGAATTAATTTCAGGTTTAAGTAAGATGTGCGATTACCAACATTTCACCACATTTTCTACAGGCATAACTTGCGGTTCCGCGTAACACTTGATTATGTCGTTTGGTCGTAAATTGATATGTATCGCAGGCACAATGATAATCGATTCGTTTATGTTGTCTTGTGGGAATACCACTTAGGTCATAATTACCTGTTGCTTTTGCCTTTACACCAAACAATAACATTACCGATTTCCATTCAGCTCCATGAGGTCGGATGTTTCGCAACCCATAAAGTTCATCAGATATATAATGCGCTACTTCATGCGGAATAGTATCGGATAAACTATCATCGTAATATTTTGCAAAAAGCCAGGGATTAAATCGAATGTATTTTTTTCTAGCCTTTATACAATACATTCCGGATGCTCGGCCGGTTAAATCAAACAACACCGGAATCTCGACAAATTGGCGGTCATAATATCGGCATGCACGTTGGATAAAAGACATTGTTACTTCAATCACTTCCTGCTGCTGTACTTTTAAAATTGGCTCAATTTTCATGAAGCTGCAGCTACCTCAGTTTGAATGTAGGTTTTTCCTTTATAAAATCTAGCAACCTGTGTAAACAATATTGCCGTGATTAACATTAATACAGTAAAAAATAAATAATAATCTGCTCCCTCCAACTTACTACTACCATCATCATTTTGAATAATAAAATTAACCGCACTGGTAAATAAATTTCCAAGTGATATTGATAATAGGAAGAACGCCATCACTAATGATTTCATTTTGGTTGTAGCTTGCGTATACGAAAATTCCAAACAGGTTATCGAAACCATAATCTCGGCTATAGTAATCAATAAAAAAGCCAATAATTGCCAGATTATATTCGGTGATTGTCCAGCATCGATAAAATATTGTATTCCGGTTGAAATAACAAAAGCAAAAACTGTGATAAATAATCCAACCGATATTTTTCGTAATGCGGTTAATTCCCAATACTTATTTATAAAAGGATAAACAACATATGAAAAAAACGGAATTAGCAACATTATAAGTAATGGGTTTATGGCATTGACTTGTGACGGTAATATATTTACACCAAATAAAACACGATCCATGTCCATTGCTTGTATTACCCACGCTGAAAAAGCTTGATCAAACAAAGACCAAAACATCATTATAAAAAGATACACTATTGACAGTCTACCTAGAATACGTAAACCCTCTCCACTAAACACTTCACGCATAAATCCAGTACCTGCAGGTGGTATATGAACAAAACGATACCGTCCACTCCAGAATATAATTGTTGCTAATATCATCAGTACTCCAGGAACAGCAAAAGCAATTGAAGCATTGTATTTTTCCAACAACCACGGTGTTAACAATATGGAAAAAAATGCACCTAAATTGATAGCAAAATAAAACCAGCCAAATACTTTAGAGAGTAAGAAGGAATTACTTTTTCCAAATTGATCACCAACGTGGGCACTTACACAGGGTTTTATTCCTCCAGAACCCAGGGCAATCAGCCCTAGACCAATTGCTAACCCCATGCGAGTATGATCAAGAGCTAATGCAATATGACCAAAGATATAAACTATCGAGAGCAAAATAATTGTCATGTATTTACCGAGCATGCTATCAGCAAGAATCGCACCGATAAAAGGAGTAAAATATACCGAAGCTACAAATAAATGAAACCAGGCTTTGGCTTCTTCGTCACCCATCACATCAGATACACCATTAGCATCCATAATATACTGTGTCATAAACACAACTAGTATTGCTTTCATACCATAAAAGCTAAAACGTTCTGCTGCTTCATTACCAATAATGAATGGTATGCCACGCGGCATTGAGGTACTTGAAATTGGTGCTGTTTTAAATTTAGACATAAAAGAATAATTTGATATTAATTTTAGTTTTTAGAAACTATTTACACCTAAATATATGCATTAATAAAAAATAATTATTGTATAAAACAAAAATATACCTGCATATAGACATTTTGTGAATAT
>JBGMQW010000097.1:0-8870 GCA_048060815.1 Thiohalomonadales bacterium
AATTGAAAATGCTTGTGAAAACAAAAATTAGAAATAATTTAGTAAAACCATTATCCCGCATAAGAAAATTCCCATTTTAAACATATCAGTGATATAAGATAGCAGATTTTAAGCACATTATTCGCATTTGTCTTACATGTTATATTGAATTAATTAAAATCCTTATTATAAACATATAGTTAAAGAAAACAAAATTACTATAAAATTTATTTGATTCATTGAAGATTGTATAAAATTAGACGATATGGATTAGGAAGGAAGGAAATTAATTGTTATGAAATATCATCTGTTTATACTTTTTATCAGCTTAAGCCTTGTTAGTTGCGCTATTACGAAACAAAAAAATCATTACACTGGAACCAGACACAATAATAAGGGAGCAGTTCGTTATGTTGTATCGTTTAATAATCACCAAAATTATAGTGGTTTTATCTATGGCAATATTCAAACATATTCTGGATTGAAAAATGTGGAGATTAATAAATTAGTAAATGGAAAAGTTGATTCTAACAGTAATATTAAAGTTAGAACTTTTAGTAATGGCAATTTTGTTGTCGAAAATCTTGAACCCGGTAATTATATTATATCAAGTATTAAAACAGGAAATAAATCATTAGATATATTTAATATGGAAAATGAAGTAGAGTTTTTTTCAATTAAAGTTCTCGAAAATAAAGTTGTTTATGCAGGAACTTATAAAATTTTAACATCAGAAATAAATGCAACTGAAATTAAAGCAAAAGTTCTTAGAAGCGCTGTACCTACAGAAAAGAAAATATTAAAACATGTTAGTATACTTGAGAAAAACTCAAAATGGGCTAAATCGATTAATGCGCGGATGCAGGAATTAATCTAGTTAACTCCCAATATTGATTCCAAGCGATAAACGAGCTTCATTGCTGTTATTTTTTGTAACATGATGTACAAATGTAGGTGGAAAAAGCACAAACATTCCTTCTTGTGGATGGATGGTAATATCCTGATTATTTTCTTTAATGATTAAATCTCCTGAATTTTCAGGAACTTTCACATAATAAACTGCTGAATATAGTTCATCTGCCTCATCATGTGAATGGGGCAGGGTTAAATTTCCTGGATTCATATAATTAAACCATAAACCTGAATGTAATGAATTTTTCCCGGTAATTATTTTTACGCAGTGGTTACAATAAAAAAGAACAGTATTTATTTCTTCAATTAAATCTGACGGAATATAAATATTTTCATATCGATCTTCAAAAAAATGGCTGTTTCGTGTAGTAGTATGATTTTTAAATAAGTGAAATTTGTCTAGTATATTTTTATTTAAGTTTTGATACTTAGGAAAATGATAACAAAATATATCTTTTGTGATTTCTTGTAGTTTAATATTTATTTCAGACTTTTTATGCGACATTTTTTAATGTAAAGCTGGAAAATAAATTATTAAGAAACTGAATTCGTTGTTCAGGATCTTCGAATTCTTTACTGATTTTTAGTTTATCTTTACCATCAAGCTTGTATACCGATGATTGTGTTTGTATTAAATTAATAATAAGCATAGGATCAAGATTAGGTTTACTATTGAATATAATTCGTCCTCCCTCAGCACCTAATTCAATTTTTATAATTCCTATCATCGAAGCAGTAATTTTTAATTTTGTCACTTGAAATAATCGTTTACATGGATCGGGTAATAAACCAAAACGATCGATCATTTCAACCTGCAATTCTTTAAGGTCAAGATTGTCTTTAGCACTAGCGATTCGTTTGTATAATATAAGTCGCTCATGAATATCCGGTAAATAATCATCAGGGATAAGAGTCGGTGACTGAATATCAATTTCTGCAATTTGTTGATTTTCCAGATCCACGTCAGGGTGAACACCATCTTTTAAGGCTTTTACAGCACGTTCTAATAATTCGGTATATAAAGTGTAACCAATTTCCTGCATCTGACCACTTTGTTCATCACCCAAAAGCTCACCTGCACCCCGAATTTCCAAGTCATGGGTTGCTAATGTAAATCCAGTTCCTAAAGTTTCAATTGATTCAATTGCTTCTAAACGTTTTCGTGCATTCGCTGAAATAGTTTTAACCGATGGAATTATTAAATAGGCGTAGGCTCGATGGTGTGAGCGTCCTACGCGACCACGTAATTGATAAAGTTGCGCAAGACCAAATTTATCAGCGCGATTAATAATAATCGTGTTGGCACTTGGTATATCAATACCGGTTTCGATAATGGTGGTACAAACAAGAATATTAAATCGTTGATGATAAAAATCAGACATCACGTGTTCAAGTTCACGTTCACGCATTTGGCCATGGGCAAAATTAATATTTGCATCGGGTAGTAATTCCTGTAATTTTTTAGTTTGGCTGGCGATTGATTCAACATCATTGTGAACGAAGAAAACCTGGCCGCCTCGTTTAATCTCCCGTAAACAGGCTTCGAAAATATAATCTTTATTCCATTCGGTAATAAATGTTTTAATAGCCAAACGTTTTTTAGGCGGTGATGCAATGATAGATAATTCACGTAAACCTGAAATGGCAAGGTTAAGTGTTCTAGGTATTGGTGTTGCGGTTAAGGTTAGTATATCAACTTTAGAGCGCATCGCTTTGAATGATTCTTTTTGTCTTACACCAAAACGATGTTCTTCATCAATTACGATTAGTCCCAGCCTTTTATACTTAATTGATTTTTGTAGTAATTTGTGTGTGCCAACCACAATATCGACCGTTCCATTTTTTAATCCTTCAATCGTTACGTCTTGTTCTTTTTTTGATTTAAAGCGGGATAATGACTCTACTTTTATAGGCCATTCCGAGAAACGATCCCGAAAATTCTCAAGGTGTTGCTGTGATAATAATGTGGTTGGTACTAATACAGCGACTTGTTTTCCGGCTTGTACTGCAATAAAAGCTGCACGCATGGCGACTTCAGTTTTACCAAATCCAACATCACCACATATTAGATGGTCCATGGGTTTGTTTGAGCGCATACTGGTAATGACATTATCGATGGCTGTTTGTTGATCCGGGGTTTCTTCAAACGGGAAGGTGCTCGCAAACGCGTGATATTGCATTTGATCAATTTTATACGAAAATCCTGTTTGTGCTTCGCGTTTGGCATAAATGTCCAATAATTCTGCTGCCACATCGCGAACTTTTTCAGTCGCTTTCCGTTTGGCTTTTTCCCATTGACCGCTACCCAATCTGTGTAGTGGTGCATTTTCAGGAGCGGTGCCTGTGTAGCGACTGATTAAGTGTAATGATGAAACTGGAACGTATAATTTATCATTGCCTGCATATTCAAGCAGTAAAAATTCGGTATTATTCTCATTAATAAATAATGTTTTTAAACCCTGATAACGTCCTACGCCGTAATTTTCGTGCACTACGGGTGAGCCAATCATTAACTCTGTTAAATTGCGTACGACACTTTCTGTATCTTTTTGAGTTTTTCTTCTGCGTCTCTGTAATACTTGATTACCAAATAGTTGATACTCACTAATAACTGCTATCTTTTCGTCTGGTAATACCAGGCCATTCTCTAAAGGGAATACAGTAATAAGTAACTTATTTGTTGAGTTTAAAAAATCTTGCCAGGTGTTGCATTGGGTTGGTTTTATATTATGTCCATTTAATAATTCGAGTAATGTCTCACGTCGACCGGTTGTTTCTGTCGTGAATAGTATTTTACCATTGTTGACTTCGGAAAATTCTTTAATATATGATGTTAATTTCTCAAGTGGGTTTTCACTGCGTGCATCCATGGTTAATTCAGGTGGTGCTATAATAGAATAATTGGTTGCATAATCCTGTTCAAATTTATATTCCTGTAATACCACTTGCGGGAATTGCTTTATTGCATAAAAAACTTCATTAGTTTGCAAATACAATTCATTTGGAGCAAGAATAGGTCGTGATACATCATGTCGTAATTGTTCGTGGCGAGAATTTATTTCTGACCAAAAATCATCTGCAGCCGATTCTATGCCCTGCATTAAAAATAACAGACAGGATTTACTGAAATAATCGAATAAGGTTTCAGTCTTTTCAAAAAAAAGCGGAATATAATATTCAACTCCGGCCGGGCTGTTTCCTTGCGATATCTCTTTATAAATAAGAGACTGAGTTGGATCACCTTCAAATTTTTCTCTATAACGTTGTCTAAAGTCAGATATGCCGTCTTTATCAAGCGGAAATTCTTTCGCGGGTAATAAGTGGAAGTCATTTATTTTTTTAGTCGAACGTTGGGTTTCCGGGTCAAAAATTCTAATACTATCAATTTCAGTATCGAATAATTCAATTCGAATAGGGGTGTTGCTACCCATCGGATAAATGTCGAGTATGTTTCCACGAACTGTAAATTCACCATGTTCCATTACAGTTGAAACACAGTTATAACCACTTTCTTCCAGATTTAATCGAAATTTTTCCAGGTTTAGATCTTGACCAATATTAATGATTAAGCTGTTTTTATTAATGTAGTCTTTTGGTAGAACCTTGTGCATGAGTGTTTGCACCGGGACAATAATAATACCTGATTCCAAATCTTGTAATTGATACAAAGTGCGTAATCTTTCTGAAATAATGTCCTGATGAGGCGAAAATATATCGTAAGGTAACGTTTCCCAATCCGGAAATGACAGAACGCTGGTTGATGAATGACCTAAATAAAATTTTAAAGCATATTCAATACGTTGCGCTGTTGCTGTGTCGGGGGTCACCAGAATAACTGGTGCTGGATATTCCTGAGCTGTTTGACTTGTTACCAGACCGATACCGCTGCCATACAAACTTCCCCATAACTGGCGTTGTCCACTTTCTGTCGGTGCTATCGGGTGTAACGGGTTGTTTGAGTTCATTAATTTGTATCAAAATCTGAAAGGCGCTATTTTAACTTTATTTATGTTTGGTTGGTAGTGAAATAAAGAAAATATTCTGAAGACTTAAATTATTCACCTTATTTCTTCGATTGTATATCTTTTTGACATTATTTTGGGTGTGATTAGTGAATATCCTTTTGCTTGCCAATGTGCCAGTTCGGGAATGGCGGAGGGAACTAATTCTATAAAATCGAAAAAGTCAGACTCAGAGTAACCATAATCTTTTGAAGCTAGACTACAGACTTTGAATTTTACACCAAGAAGATGATAATATTTAATTCGTTCGACCACGTCCTTGTATTTTTTATAATTATGTTTAACAATCGTAACAATTTCTGTGCCATGAATCACTACCACAATATCCATAAATTCGGGAGCATAATCGTAAGGTGAGTCCATTAGTGGATTCATGAGCGAACGAATCCAGTAAAGTGCGGATTTAATTTTTTCCGGTTCGTCAAAATAAAAGTCATAAACTACTTTTGGATTTTTGTAGGGAGTTTGAACAAATCTGGACTTTTCATCAGAAAATACTGGTGATTGAAAAGCAGATAAATAGATAAACATTATGATAAAGAATCGCATCATCCTGCCTCAACTATAATAATATTACATCGGTTTACTTTTTTACAGTATAGCTAAATTTAGAAAGAAGTCGAAAATGATAATATAGTCATTATTGTGAGGATATAGATGTCGTATAACTAAATAAGTAAATCTTATTGAAAGTAAGCTTATTTATTTTTTCTATTTTCTATAAGATCTGCGACTACACCAGGATCGGCGAGTGTTGAGGTATCACCTAGTGTATCTATTTCATTTTCTGCAATTTTTCGCAGGATACGGCGCATAATTTTACCTGAGCGTGTTTTTGGCAGGGCGGGTGACCATTGTATAATATCCGGTTTTGCTATTGCTCCAATTTCAATTTTAACCGTATCTAAAAGCTCAGATAGTAATCCATTACTCGTATCGATACCTTTAATTAAAGTAACATAGGCATATATACCCTGGCCTTTGATATCGTGTGGATATCCAACGACTGCAGCTTCGGCAACACTCGGGTGTTTTACCAATGCACTTTCTACTTCAGCAGTACCCATTCGATGGCCTGAAATATTTAAAACATCATCAACACGACCAGTGATCCAATAATCACCATTGGCATCGCGTTTAGCACCATCACCGGTAAAATACATTCCAGGATAAGTTGTAAAATAAGTATTTATGAAGCGTTGATGATCGCCATAAATTGTACGCATTTGTCCCGGCCAGGATTGGGTTATAACAAGATTTCCTTTGCATTCACCTTCTAATATTTTTCCTTCATCATCAACTATAGCAGGAACAACACCAAAAAATGGCTTGGTAGCAGAACCGGGCTTCATTTTATTTGCTCCGGGTAATGGTGTTATTAAGTGTCCGCCAGTTTCTGTTTGCCACCAGGTGTCAACGACAGGGCATGTGCTTTTACCCACCAGGTGATAATACCATTCCCATGCTTCTGGATTGATCGGTTCGCCAACTGTACCGAGTAATCGTAAACTACTACGAGAAGTATTTTCTACAAACGAGTCACCTTCACGCATTAATGCTCGAATCGCTGTTGGTGCGGTGTAAAAAATATTTACTTTATGTTTGTCACATACTTGCCAAAAACGTGAAGCGTCAGGGTAGGTGGGAATGCCTTCAAACATTAATGTTGTCGCACCATTTGCGAGTGGGCCATATAAAATATATGTATGGCCTGTTATCCAGCCAACATCAGCGGTACACCAGTAGATATCACCTTCCTGGTAATCAAATACATATTTGTGTGTAATAGCCGCAAATAAAAGATAACCGGCTGTTGTGTGTAATACACCTTTTGGTTTTCCGGTTGATCCTGACGTGTACAAAATAAATAAAGGATCTTCAGCATCCATTACTTCAACCGGGCAATTATCAGAAACAGTTTTAACTTCCTGGTGATACCAGACATCGTGTTTATCATTCCAGTTTACTTTGCCGCTGGTGTGTTGAATGACCAAAACAGTGTGAACATTAGGGCATTGAGCTACTGCAATATCGGTATTGGTTTTTAATGGAATAAATTTACCACCACGAATGCCTTCATCCGCGGTAATAACTATTTTGCAATCAGAATCTAATATCCGATCTTTAATTGATTCTGCAGAAAAACCACCAAATACAACCGAATGAACTGCACCTATTCTGGCACAGGCCAGCATTGCATATGCTGCTTCCGGGATCATTGGCATATAGATGCACACTCGATCACCTTTTTTTACATTACGTTTTTTTAAAACATTGGCAAATAAACTAACGTGAGTATGTAATTGACGGTATGTAATTTCTTCGCTTTTGTCTGGATCATCACTTTCCCAAATAATGGCGACTTGATCTGCGCGTGTTTTTAAATGTCGGTCAATGCAATTGTAACATGAGTTTAATTTAGCACCTTCGAACCATTTTATATTTCCTGTTGAATAATTCCAGTCATGTACTGTTTGCCACTTTTTATCCCATGTCAGAAAGTTATTGGCTTGCTCACTCCAAAAGGCATCAGGATTTTCAATAGATTGTTGATACATCAATTCATATTTTTCTGCTGTAATATGAGTATGTTTAATAAAATCTTCTGGAATGTCATAAATTTTTGAATCTGACATATTAATCCTCGTGGTGCATGGGTTCAAATTATTATTATTATTTTAATCAGTTGAATGCTGTATAGCATAACGCTTTCAGTCAGTTTGTGAAACATGAGTTTAGTATTATGACGAATTATGGCTTGATATCAAAGTAATTATTGATTTTTTTAACAATAGATTGATATGGTACTGTATCTTTAGGATAACTATTATTTTGATTGTTTTTTTCTCATGTCGACACTATGAATATAACGTTGTATTTTTGCATTGTCGGGTGTTTCTAAATCTATAAATTTGTATCCCAATCGTAATACTTCTCTATTATTTTTTAATTTTAGAATACGTTTATTTCTTAATTCGAGGTCAAATGTTATTGATCCTGTTTCACCTAGATCAATTTCACAGTGGTCTGAGCGTTCAAATAAATCATGAGAAGTTGATATATCATATTCATTTATTCCTATTCCACCTGAACTAATATCAGCAAGGTTAACAGACATACCAGTTCTACCGTTACTTCCCGATAACCTGCATGTTATAGTATCCCCCTTAGGAATTTCCATCCGATAATAATCTCTGCGTTGAAGGTATAAAATATTTTGTGGTAAATCACATAAAAAAGCATCTTCATCATTATATTTAACTGTTTTTAATCCTTTAATTGAAAACTCAACTTGCACGTTTTTACATTTTGTCTTACAGGTAACTCTTTCACTTTTTATGAATAACTCATTTCGTTTTAAATCTGAACTAATATCCAGAATAAAATTCCTTTTTTTTGTATCAACGCAAATTACGGAAGTTAAAATAAAATTTTCCATTGAATTGTCATAATATGCAGTAATAACATCAGGTTTGGTGATTAAACCTTTTAATATGGAACACATCTCAAATGGATTTTCGACATGATACTGTCCATAATCATCAACCGCATTTTTTGACTGTGTGGTGTTTGTCTCACTGTTACTATTCTCTGCCATTTATGGTTGTCCAAATTTCATATATTGTGTAAATCTTTTCCAATGTGAGTTGTATGCATTGTTTTGTTCAATGTTTAAATCGACAGGTGGTATTGTCGATAATATCCAGCCGGGGATTGGTGGGTTACTACTCGAGCCACAACTTGCACCTAGATTTTTAGGATGATAGATTTTTATAAAATTTGGTGATGACGGTTCATCAACATAAACAATTCCACAGTAATCATATTTATGCTGTTGTCGAAGTTGACAGTCAACATTGTTTATATAAGCAATAAATTCTTCATGTGATACATATTTGATCGGGGCAGGTTTATTTGTTGGGTACAAATACCAATTTTTATCCAGCTGTGTTTTTA
>JBGMQW010000097.1:8970-13520 GCA_048060815.1 Thiohalomonadales bacterium
GGGGCAGGTTTATTTGTTGGGTACAAATACCAATTTTTATCCAGCTGTGTTTTTAATATTTGCCATAATTGGTCAACCTGGGGCCAGCGAAGCATATTCGTAAAACATCCATGATAACGTTTTAAAAATACTTGTGTTTCTGCTTTTATTCTGTTTTTTTGCATTTTATAAAATTATCTCGCGTTATTATTTGTTATTATTTTAGTAGGTATTTATTTATCCGGTAGGTAATAGACACTTTAATTCTAATATTTTATAAAAATTATTGATAATACAAAGCGTTTTGAGTATTGGATATTTTTGTAATATCCCAGTTTTGCTTAGCCCAACTATGCAATTCCTGAATATTGGAGTTTTGTAGCTCTAGAGGGGGGCTTTGACTTAAATATGAAAGCGCTTTCCATAATTGTGGTGTTGTTTTAGTATTATTTATTGCTGATGCACCTGTTTGCTTACTTAACTTTGAGCCGTCTTTATGACACACGATAGGTAAATGACAGTATTGCGGAATTGGGTAATTCAGTAATTTTAGTATTAGAATTTGTCGGAAACATGAGCTAATTAAATCAATACCACGTACTACTTCAGTCATGTTTTGTTTTGCATCATCAATTGCAACAGCGAGTTGGTAGGTAACAGTACCATCCATTTGTTGTATAACAAAATCTCCAACTTGTTGTATATTTTCTATTTGTCGTCCTTGTATTATATCGTTGAAGTGTATTGTTTGATTATGAACTAATAATCGCAATGAATGGGGTTGTTCTTTAGAGTGTTTTTTATTTCGACAAATACCCGGATATACCACTGAAACCGGCTTATTACCAGAAAATCCCTGTTTTTCGATATAAAGTTGAATTGTTTTACGACTGCATGTACAGCGGTAAAGTCGATTGAGTTTGTGCAGTTTTTCTATAGCGTCAAAATAATAGTCCAGCCTTGAACTTTGATATATTACATCGTCATCCCAATACAGCTGAAAAGAATCGAGTGTTTTAAGAATTGAATCGCTAGCACCTTTTTGTTCACGTTTTTTATCTATGTCTTCGATTCGGACTAACCATTTGCCGTTATTATGTTTAGCCTGAAAAAAACTTGCAACAGCAGTAACTAAAGAACCAAAGTGTAATGGTCCGGTTGGCGATGGTGCAAATCGACCAATATATTTTTCGCTAGACATAAACTCTAAAATCCTGAGAATTAAAGAAAAATGGTAATTGGCCGAATAATATATTAAATTAATAATATTTAAATTAACATAGCTTAACTATTATAATGGCTTTGGATAGTAAACATAAAGGATTTAAAGAAACAATTGTTATTCGAAGTGTTCGAAATGACGGATCGAAATTTCGTCCTGGTGACTGGATTGAAAGGATTTCAGCCACATTAGCAAGCTTTAACACAATAACATCTCCTGGTATGTATGCTCCACAAGAAGCAAAACCTTGTGTTATAGATGGAGAAAAATGTTTAGTTGTTGAAAGTCAGCTAGCTAAATCAAATCCTGCTGCATACGAATTTATTATGAATTTTGCCTACTCAAATGATTTGCGTATACAACAAGATCGTCGTACTGGAACTAAAGTTGTAGTAGTTGATCGACGAGTCAATGAAGGATAAGCAATTAACCCATTTGTTTTTCCCGAATTTCTTCGAGTGTTTTACAATCAATACACATTGTTGCTGTAGGACGAGCTTCTAATCGTCTGACACCAATTTCTACACCACATTTTTCACAATAACCAAAATCTTCTGATTCAAGGTGATTTAATGATTCATCAATTTTTTTAATGAGTTTACGCTCTCGATCCCGAGCACGTAATTCCATGGTAAATTCTGATTCCTGAGTAGCGCGATCATTTGGGTCAGGGAAGTTCGCTGCTTCATCTTGCATATGGTGTACGGTTCGGTCAACTTCTTCCATTAATACACTTTTCCACTCATTAAGCAGTTCTCGAAAATGAACAATTTGGTCTTTGTTCATATAATCTTCATTTTTAGTTATTTTGTATGGTATAAATGTATCAATTCCCTCTAATGGTGATCGTGAGGAAAAAGACTTTTTCTTCTTCAAAACAGCTTTTTTTATCGGAATTGCTTTTTTAACTACCGATGCTTTAGCTGCTTTTTTAGAGGCGACTTTTTTGGTAGTTGTCTTCTTTTTGGCGACTACCTTTTTCTGGGCTGTTTTTTTAGCAGCCGTCTTCTTTTTAGCGACTACTTTTTTCTTGGCTGTTTTTTTAGCAGTTGTTTTCTTTTTAGCTGCTGTTTTCTTTTTGGGCATTGGTTTACGTCTCCTGCCTGATACCTTTGGTATTTGAATTAAGTTTAATAATAAACACAACGCGCTTTCATATCAAAATAACGGAAGTTATGCAATCAATTCTGTTTAAAATTGTTATTAACGTTTTATTATACACCATAAGTCATTGAAATATTAAACTTTAATTTTATTGCCACTATTACTAATTTTCAAGTGTCCGCGAATTAGCCAGACACACTCAATCGCTCATGGACTTCTTTCATTTACTCATATTTTCTGTATGCTGTGCTGATATTTAATTCTAGAGTATATATGGTAAAAAATAAAATGGCTGTAAAAAAGTTAAAAGCGTTAATTTTTGATATTGATGGAACTATTGCTGATACTGAACGTGACGGTCATAGGGTCGCTTTTAATCAGGCGTTTGAAGAATCTGGACTAGATTGGAATTGGTCGATTGAATTGTATGGTAAGTTGTTAAGTGTGACTGGTGGTAAAGAACGTATGGGCTATTATCTTGATCATTTTAATCAGGATTATAAAAAACCAGATGATTTAGATGGATTTATTGCTGAATTACACAAGTTAAAAACACAGCATTACACTCAATTGATGTCTCGAGGTAATATTCCGTTACGACCTGGTGTTGAGCGCTTATTAACTGAAGCAAGAGAAACAGGTATTCGTCTTGCAATTGCGACTACCACAACACCTAAAAATGTTGAGGTACTTTTTACTCACACTTTGGGTATGGAATCCTTAGATTGGTTTGATGTTATTGCAGCAGGGGATATAATTAGCAGCAAAAAACCGGCTTCAGATATCTATGATTATGCTTTAACTAAACTCGGATTGGCCGCAGACAACTGCCTGGCGCTAGAAGACTCTCATAATGGTTTATTATCATCTTTAGGGGCAAATTTAAAAACAATAGTGACGGTGAATGAATATACCCGGGAGCATGATTTTAGCGGGGCTTCATTAGTATTAAATCATCTTGGTGAACCCGATATGGCCAATAAGATTCTGGCTGGATCTCAAAACTGCTATAACTACGTTGATATTAACTGTTGCCGGGAAATAGTCGGAAACGAATGATCGAAGGTTTCATTGAATGGATTTAGCTTCCCGTGTCGCTAAAATTAAACCTTTTTATGTCATGAAATTGCTTGCCCGTGCTCGTGAATTGGAGTCTGAGGGAAGAAACATTGTTCATATGGAAATAGGTGAACCCGACTTTATTACGCCTAAGCCGATATTAGATGCCGCTCAAAACGCAATCAGAGAGGGTAAAGTACACTATACACCAGCACTGGGTTTAACCGAGCTACGTCAGACTATTTCGGATTATTATCTAGCTCAGTTTCAATTAAATATCCCTGCTAATCGTATTGTTATTACCCCGGGTGCATCGGGTGCTTTATTATTGCTATTTAGCCTATTGGTAGATACCGGGCAAAAAGTAATGATGAGTGATCCTGGTTATCCCTGTAACAAACATTTTGCCGAATTTGTAAACGCCAGTGCTTTATTAGTACCGGTAACTGACACAACGAATTATCAACTTACGCCCGAATTGCTGGTTGAGTATTGGCAACCGGATGTCAGTATGGTGATGTTAGCCTCGCCATCCAATCCAACAGGTACAGTTATTTCAGAGCAAAATATGGCAGGCATAGCTGGTGTTGTTGCATCCAATGGCGCATGTTTGGTAGTCGATGAAATTTATCAAAGTTTGTACTATGGATCTCGCACGAAATCTGTTTTGTCGCTGTCAGATGAATCTTTGGCTAATCAATCATTTGTAATTAACAGCTTTTCTAAATATTTTAATATGACAGGCTGGCGGCTCGGCTGGATTGTAGCACCAGACGATAAAAACATAATTAATGGGCTTGATAAGCTAGCACAGAATTTGTTTTTAGCGGCACCTACGATTGCACAATATGCAGCGCTAGCAGCCTTCAAACCTGAAACAACTGATTTGCTGGAACAAAACCGTCTTGAGTTTCAGCTAAGACGTGATTATTTATTTGATGCGTTATCTGATATAGGATTTAAAATAACAGCAAAACCCGAAGGAGCTTTTTATATTTATGCTGATTGTAGTTTATTTAGTTTAGATAGTGAAAAATTCTGTTTTGATCTTCTGGAAGAAATTGGAGTTGCAATTACACCCGGTATTGATTTTGGTGATTATAAAGCCAGGTTACATGTTCGTTTTGCCTATACCACCTCAATGAAAAATTTGAAAGAAGGTATAACACGGTTGAAAGCATATTTA
>JBGMQW010000098.1:0-10205 GCA_048060815.1 Thiohalomonadales bacterium
GAAATTTTATATATAAAATTAGAATGTCTTTAATATTTTAAAATTTGATTGTTCGTTAGTCATTACAACACAATATGTTATTTTTCATTTAACAATTAACACTAAATTTAATAATGTTTTTGCATTTTTCGGCTACATTTTGGAAAAAATTACAACGAAAGAATTAATTTACAATAAAGTATGTGACTTAGCGTAATATTTCAACTATATTGGCACTTCGTTAATGTTATATTAATAAACTGTTTTTTTAGATATTTATTAAGCAAATTTTTGGAGTAAGTATGCAACGGAATGTGATCGTAACGATACCTGTCAATATTTTACTTTTTTCTTTTATGGTCATAAATTTTCCACTTTCAGTTAATGCCTTTGAACTTGATGTGTCTGGTTATTCTACTTTATTGGGTGCCTACACTAATGCAAAAAATGACAATACATATGAACATGATTATGCAGATAAGTATGTTAATTTTACCCATCAAAGTCGTGCTGGAGTTCAATTCAATTCAAAGATAAATGAAAATTTTGAATTTTCGCTGACCATGTTGATGGAAGGGGCGACTAATTATCGAGTGCATGCCGATTGGTTTTACGCAACCTATGCTGCAAATGAAGATTTACATTTTCGTTTCGGGCGATTAAAAGTCCCATTTTTTATGGTTTCAAATTATATCGATATAGGACATGCTTATCCCTGGGTTACCCCGCCACAAGAAGTGTATTCAACAAATTTAATTAATTCAGCAGATGGTATCGAATTGGTATATGACACTACCACATCCGGTGGCACTAATTTTTTATTAGAGTTATATTTTGGAACAAGTCGGACAGAAGATTTTTTGTCACCGGCTGTAATTGATGATACGAATCCAAATAATCCAGCAACAGGAAAAAATCTCAATAAGGGTAGTAAAATATTTTTTGATGCAGATAATATGGTTGGTTTTGAAGCTTCGGTTTCTACTGGAAGTGTAACATTTCGAGCAGGTTATTACCAAGCCGTAATCGATGCAATAGAATTTGCTATTACTGATGAAGATACCTCAATTGCGAGTATAGGCATGATTATCGATTGGCATGGTTTAGTTGTATATACTGAATATATAAATCGAGATTCGAGTGAAAAGCTAGATGTATTATTTGCAGATCAAAAAGCGGGTTATGCCACATTAGGATATCGATTTTCACATGTCTTGCCTTATATGACTTTTGCCAAAATTGATGGTGGTCAAAAGGAAAGTCCGCATTCGTTACGACAATCATCAATAGGTGTAGGGATGCGTTATGAAATTAATGATAGTACGGATGTAAAGTTTGAAGTGATTAATGTTAAACCAACTTCAAATGAAGGGGATGTTGGTGCATACGGTTTATTTGATTATAAAACAAATGGCGAAGAAGCAAAAATATATGCAGTATCATTGGATATTTTATTTTAATAAAAAAGTATAAATTCTAGAATGAATATTTGGAAATATTTTACTTTAGCAATTCTATTACCGATGGTAACAATATACATCACGCTCGCGTTAAAAGATCAATTTGATCAGGTAATAGAAGTTGAAGTTGATGACAATCTGTATGATACATATCCTGAAAATTATAGTTCAAGGGAAAATGATTTTTCATTAGAAGAACCTGAGCATTCATTAAATGATAATGATGTTTATGATGATAAAGAATCATCAGAAATCAAGGAATCATATAATTCAATTGAGGAAAAAATTAAAAGTAAACAGATTAAATATTCTGATAATCCAGATTATAATGATCTCTTTGAAAATGATGTAGAGACACCTAAAGAAACAGAAAATAATCTTATAACCGATAAAAAAATTGTTACTGATACTAAAGTAGTCAATAAAAATAAATCTAAAGTTAAAAAGTCAAATGAAATATCAACGTCTGAAACTGCAGTAAAAAATAATAACAATAAGCAGAGAATAAAACCAAAAAAAATAGCTAAGAAAATAAAATTTGTTCCAGCTAAAGTAGCTACACAACCTAACAATAAAAATAAACCGAGAGTAAAACCGAATAAAATTTCTAAAGTTAAAAAAACCAATATTCCAAATGCAAAAAGCACTAAAAAATCTACATCCAGTATCAAGAAAACAAATAAAGAAAATAAACCCACAATACAAAAAAGAATTGTATTTAAAAAACAGGTTATTGTAAAACCGAAAAAATCAAAATCTAAACAGAGTAGTTCTGTATCAGAATTTAAAAATAATAATATTAGTGATGTGTTTGATGAAGGTCTGGAAAATGATGATTACGAAAATGACTTAACTACATCGGTACCGGAAGTAGTGAATCCAGAAGAAATTGAGAGTAATGAAAATACCGAAAAACCTAAGCGATTTACATCTAATCCATGTAGCGGACGTTCGTCTAGATACATTGCAAGATGCAGAAAAAAATAGTTCTTAACTACGAAAAGAATCAGAAATACGGATATGATGCTAACGCTGAAATCCATGTTATTGTGTGAGCATTTAATAACAGATTGATTAGAGGGTAATATTTTAAGGTGGCCTGGTTGGTGTACATAATATCACCATTTGAACTACATTATTTAGTCGTAGTATACTATTTAAACTGAATATAAGTTTTCATTCCAAATTCTATGTTTATTAAAAAAGAATGTGACTTGGAGCACAATTTCAACTATATTTACAGGGTATATTAAGAAACAAACTGCTTAGGTGATATTTTTTAAGCAATATTTCTGTGTAACTAAACAACGGATTGTAGTCGTTACTATCGTATCAGTATTTTATTTTCAACGACTATCAATTTTCTTATTTCAATTGCTGTTATGTAGTTTTAGTTGACAGTTACGGGATATTTTGTAAATTCTTGAATTACTAATATTAAATTATAGAAAAATGAGTATAGGAAAATTTTTTATTTTAGCGATATTGTTGCCAATGGCAACTATATATCTCACACTCGCCTTAAAAGAACAAAATAATCAGGTAATAGAAGTTGACGCTGATAACCATCTTTTTATGGAGTCTGAAAAATTAAGTTTGATTGAAAATAATTTATCTCAAGAAGAAGATGAGTTATCAGCTGAACTCAGTGATTCATTT
This sequence comes from Thiohalomonadales bacterium, assembly GCA_048060815.1. Classification (GTDB taxonomy): domain Bacteria; phylum Pseudomonadota; class Gammaproteobacteria; order UBA6429; family Thiohalophilaceae; genus CAYQUC01. Next base: position 3,099 of record JBGMQW010000098.1, read on the forward strand.
AGTTCAATCGAGCAAGTGATAAAAAATAAAAAAAATAATTCAACTGCTAATAATGATAAAGGTCATACCATAAAAATAGATACGCAGTTCAATAACAGTAAAATAATTACAATGAATACAGACATAACCAATAAAGAGAAAAATGAAACAAACGAACTTGAACAAATAACAAAAGTTAGTGAACCACAGGTATTATCAAGATCGAATAAATCCGTTAATGAAGTAACAAAAATACCTGCTAAGATAAATAATGGTCATAAAATAACTTCACAGTCTTCATATGAAAACAAAAGTAAAAAATCAAGAAAATATGCCAAGATAACAAATAATGTCAGTAAACCTGCTAAAAAACCAGAAGTAATGTTTAAAAAACAGGTCATTTCAAAATCTCAACATTCAGTTATTAAACACAAGACATCTTTATCTACACTAAAATATAGTAATTTTGGTGACGTTTTTGATGACGATCCTAGTGATCAAGCTGATGTTGATAATTATGATCTTGATCCATCTGTATCAGAAACAGATGATACCGATGATGGTGACATTTTTTAATAAACACAGAGTTTATTCATTAGTATAGTAAACAATGTTTGCTTCAAAATATCGCAAAACCCGAAAAATAACGCTTAATTACGATTTTGGTAATTGTAACAGTGCAAAATGCTATAATATTTCTTCAAATTTTGTAATAATAGCACTATATTAATATTTCAAACTTCAAAATTTTGTAGAAATTATGTATGTCGTATAAATTTGATATTGCTACCATCGAAACCTCGTGTAAAAACTGTTCTTTGTCTGAACTTTGTTTACCACGTGGGTTGAGTGATGACGAAATGCACGTCCTTGATAATTTGGTGGAAAAAAGAAAACCGTATAATGCAGGTGATTATTTGTTTCAATCAGGGCAAACATTCAAAAAATTATATGCAATAAAATCTGGATCAGTGAAAGTAGTGCTACCGTCAGAAGATGGGGAACAACAAATAATCGGATTTTTTATGCCAGGAGAGCTACTCGGTTTAGATGCAATGGGTAAGAAAAAACATGTTTGTTCTGCTATTGCATTAGAAACGACGAGTGTCTGTAGTTTGCCCTTTAACGAGATGCAGGATATTTGTCATGACATTAAAAGTTTGAGTAAACAATTTTTATCCTTGATTAGCTCTGAAATTGGTAATGAGCATCAAATGTTATTAACTCTGGGTAAGAAAAAAGCAGAATCACGTCTGGCTACTTTTTTGATTAATTTATCATCTCGATATTCACGTCGAGGTTTAGCGTCAAATGAATTTAATCTAACAATGTCACGTCACGACATATCTAATTATTTAGGACTCGCTGTTGAAACAATCAGCAGATTATTTACCCGCCTGCAGGAAGACGAAATTCTAACAGTAAACAGACGTTTGGTTAAGATAGTGGATCATAAAAAGTTAAAAGCACTAGCTAAATTGTAATTTTTTAAATCAAACGAGAATACTGCGGTCCTTTAACTTTCTTGCTTTTATCTTTCTTTGTTTTATTTAAATCGGTAACATTATTTGAATTCATGGGTAAGAATTTGTCAAATACCATGGCAATATTTCGTAATAATAACCTGCCTGCCAGTGTCACCGTAATTACCTTGTCTTTTTTGGTAATCAAGCCATCACTTTCCATTTGCAGTAATTTATCTTTTGCTGATGAAAAGTAATCATTAAAAGAAATTCCATAATCTTTTTCAAGTTGATTAATATCAAGTTTACTATAGCAAGTGATTTCAGAAATAATGTCGCGTCGAAGTTTATCATCAAAATCCAGCTTGTAACCCTTTAATATTGGGAGTTGTTTTTTATCCAGATGTTCATAATAACTATCTAGTGTTTTTACATTTTGAGAAAAACAATCTGCAATTTTGCTGATGGATGTAACTCCCATTGCAATCATGTCGCATTCCTGGTGGGATGAATATCCCTGAAAGTTTCGATGTAAACCGCCATTTCGTTGGGCAACTGCTAACTCATCATCCGGTTTTGCAAAGTGATCCATACCGATATAAACATAACCTGCATCTGATAATGTTTCTATGACCATTTGTAAAATGGCTAATTTTTCATTTGCAGATGGCAAATCTTTTTCTGAAATGCGTCGTTGGGGACCAAACAATTGTGGTAAATGAGCGTAATTATAAATGGCAATTCTATCAGGTTTATAGTTTATTATTTTGTTAATTGTTTTTCTAAACGAAGATACTGTTTGAAAAGGTAAACCATAAATTAAATCGATGTTGATGGATTTAAAATTATGTTTATGAGCTGCATCAATTATTTTGCTGGTATCCGATTCTGGTTGTATTCGATTAACGGCACGTTGTACTTTTTCAGAAAAATCCTGAACGCCCAAACTGATTCGATTAAATCCAAGTTTTCGGAGTAGGGCGATTGTACCAAAATCGGCTTTACGCGGATCAATTTCAATAGAATATTCACCTTCATCATCATCTCGTAAATTAAAATTTGAAGCAATTGTTACCATAAGTTGTGTCATTTGCTCATGTGATAAAAAAGTAGGTGTGCCACCCCCCCAATGTAATTGCTCAACTTGTCTATCATGATCAAATAAATTTGCCTGGAATTTTAATTCCTGCATTAAATAGTTTAGGTAAGTTTCAGCTTTGGCATGGTTTTTGGTTACTATTTTATTACAGGCACAGTAATAACAGATGGTGTCACAAAAAGGAATATGAAAATATAAAGATAACGGTTTTGGTATTAAGTCACTATTACTTGTTTTTACATTTTCTTTATAATTATCAATTGTAAAAGAATCTGAAAATTGCGGTACAGTCGGATATGAAGTATATCGTGGGCCTGTAACATTATACCGTTCCAATAACTCTTTATTAAATTCGATTTGTTGTCTAATGTGCATGTTCTAGCTGTTCCTGCATGTTCTAAGTTTACCAATGTTAAATCATACTTTAAATGTATGTGCGTATACTCCTGTACTGTAAAGTATAAACAACTAAGTAAAGTCAGTACTTGATCTTTATGAATGATACTAAAATTTGAAATAATAAAATCAGAATAAAAAATTAAGGTGTTAAAAAAGTATGATTTCTAAAATAACGACAACAATAACCACGCTATGATGTTTATTAAGTTTGTTTATAAGTCTTTGTAATTAAAGGAGAAAAATAAAGGATTGCAATACAGAATTACAACTTAAGAGCTGTGAAATCTTAACCTGTAATTTTAGGGATTATATAACTGCAATAACTATAGGGATTTTGACCGAATGACAGCCATCTTTTCAATCTGCATGTCTTCATAAGTGTAAGGTATGCCACCAACACCCAGGCCGGAATGACGTAGTCCTGCAAACGGCATCCAGTCTACCCGAAATGCAGTGTGGTCATTGATCATCACTGCGCTGGCATTTAATTGTGTATATACATACAAGGCTTGATCAAGATTTTTGGTAAAAACAGCAGCCTGAAAAGCGACATCAAGTGCATTAGCGCGTTGTAGTGCGTCATCGATTGAATCATAACTGTAAACACAAATAACGGGACCAAAGATTTCTTTTTGGGAGATGATAGAATGATCTGCTGGATTAAATAAAACAGTTGGTGCATAGCAGTTATTTGTCGCAATACCACCAGTTAATAATTCCGCGCCGTCTTCAACTGCTTTAGTAACCCATTCATGGACACGCTGAACTTCATGCAATCGAATCAATGGCCCAATTTCAGTTTTTTCATCAGTCGGATCACCTACAATTTGTTGTTTGGCTAATTTAGTTAATCGTGTCGCAACATCACGCGCAATACTCTGATGACAAAAAATTCTTTGTACCGAAACACAAACTTGCCCTGCATGATAAAAACCGCCTTTAGCCAGTAGTGGCAGGGCATCATCAAGATCAGCATCAGCTTCTATAATAACGGGTGCTACGCCACCATGTTCAAGTGCGCAACGAGTACCGGGTGCTAGTTTACTACGTAACATCCAGCCCACTGCAGCGCTACCAATAAAACTAAAAAATCCAACGCGTGAATCTGTTACTAATTGTGATGCGACATCTTTATTTGAAGTTACTAATGCCTGGCACCAGGTTTCAGGTAATCCTGCTTCACGTAATAATTCGATAAACCGATAACAGGACAGCGGTGTATCTTCAGCAGGTTTAATAATAACAGGACAGCCGGTAGCAATTGCCGGACCAACTTGATGAATAATTAAATTTAGAGGATGGTTAAATGCACTAACCGCAACCACGACACCAATCGGTTCTTTGCGAGTAAAAGCAACACGGTTTTGTGATGCAGCATTAATTCCCATGGAAATCTCACGACCACTATCATTACGCATGCAGTCGATGCAATTGTGTATTCCATCAATGGCACGGGCGACTTCTACGCGTGAATCTATTAACGGTTTACCACCTTCCCGTGCTGCTTCTAAGGCTAATAGTTCAGCTTGCTCAGCCATTAACACTGCGGTTTTTTGTAATATTGTTATTCTGGTTGGAACAGAAAGCCAGTTTTTCTTATTTTTGAATAATTCACTGGCTGTTTGTAACGCTTTTTCAACAGCAGCAGAATCAGCAGTATCCATAGTGGCAATAATACTATCATCATAGGGAGCGGTGACAGTATGTTTACCTGCTGAAGTTTTTACACCGGCAATCATTAAAGGGTAATGTTTAGTCATGTTTTACTTCCTTAAAAATTAAAATCTTGAACTGCAGAGAACGCTGAGGTTCAATATTATATTTAAATAGGACAAACAATTTCACCAAGCCGTTCTGTTAATTTCAAATTTTCACGATAGTCAATTGGTAATACAATTAAGCTCGGTCCAGTTTCTTTAAATGCAGTTTCCAAAGTACTAACAAGATCTTTACTTTTGGTAACGTGGTGTCCATGCCAATCAAAAGCACTGGCGAGTTGCATCCAGTCGGGATTATTAAAAGATAAATCGGTGTGTTTTCCAAATTCATTAGTTTGTTTCCACGCAATTAATCCGTACATATGATCTTCCCAGACCATTGCGACCAAATTCACGTTTAAACGTTTCGCAGTTTCCATTTCCTGTACATTCATCAAAAAACCGGCATCACCACAGATAGCCAGTATATTTCTATCCGGAAAAACCAGGCTAGCTGCAATTGCCCCGGGCAACGCAAATCCCATAGAAGCAAAACCATTAGGGATAAGACAGGTATTGGGAACATGACATTGATAATGACGTGCTATCCACATTTTGTGCGCACCAACATCAGATAATAATATATCATGTGCGCCCATTACTTGTCGCACATCCCACAAGACTTTCTGTGGTCTGATAGAATCTGTTGTATCGTCATCCTTGTGAATTGCAAGTTCAGTTGCCATATCACGTCTGGTAGCAGCTTGTTGTTTGAGGTCGAATTTTAAGCCACCCATTTTTTCAACGCGCTCAGTTAACATCCACAATGAATGGGCAAGATCACCAACAATTTCAGTTTCAGGGTGATAATGTTCATCAATTTCTGTTGGTAGAAAATCAATATGGATAATTTTCTTATCCTGGTTTTTATTCCACAGTTTCGGTTGGTATTCGACCATATCATAACCGAGTGTAATGACCAGATCGGATGAATCCAGTGCACATGCAACAAGATCTTTAGCCTGTAAACCAATGGTATAGATACAATAATCTGCATCCATATCGACACAACCCTTTGCCATAAATGTACTAATGACTCCAATGCCGGTTTTCTCACAGAAAATGCGTAATTGCTTACTGGCACGTTTACGGATGCAGCCATTTCCGGCAATAATAATCGGACGTTTGGCATTCATAATTTGATCAAATGCTTGATCAACAATTTTGTCACCCGCAACTGGTCGGCGGAATCGAAGTGGTTTTAGTGGGACCGCATCGGTATCCATTTTTGCAATGTTTTCCGGCAATTCAATATGGCAGGCCCCGGGTTTTTCAGTACGCGCTAAACGCACGGCCTTGCGTACCATTTCAGGAATAGTATGAGGATGTAATACGCTATGAGCCCATTTTGTGACGGGTTCAAACATAGCCACCACATCCATTACCTGGTGTGATTCTTTATGTAAGCGCGTGGTCGCACCCTGTCCGGTAAGCACCAGCATCGGTGAGCGATCCATATTGGAGTCGGCCACGCCGGTAATTAAATTGGTGGCACCAGGACCTAATGTCCCCAGACAACCAGCCGGGTTACCCGTTAAACGACCATAAACTTCCGCCATAAAGGCAGCACCTTGTTCATGCCGGGTCAAAATAAATTTAATACTGTTACTTTTTTCGAGTGACATCATAAAATCGGCATTTTCTTCTCCAGGAACGCCGAAAATATACTCAATATTTTCTTTTTCCAGACATTGAACAAATAAATCTGATGCTTTCATATCGTTTCAACTCCTTATGACATATTATTTTGCTATTATATTTATGGTATAGATAAATTATTAGTAGATAACATGATGAATTGGACGTTTAGTTTAATATTGCCTATTATTGTGGCGTTATGTTTATAGAATAAGTGTGGTTCGCTAAAATAACACAATCGATTATATATTAGTTCAATAATAGGATGTACGTGTTTTTAGCACAAAGTACAAAATTATTTTAGATCGAAAATTTTACTTTAGCTATGCCGTTTTTCTTGCGAAAAGCAGCTGGTGATGAAATGCATAAAATTCCTCTAATCTTTGATATTGCATAACAGAAAAATATTTAATTTTATGTGTATATCCACAAATAAAAATAAAAATGGTGTCGTCACTATAAGTCTTGGGGAACGATTTACTTTTGAATCACAAGGTGATTTTCTAAAGGCATATCGAGAACAGCCAAAAGAGACTGATTATATAATCAATTTAAAAAAGACAGTTTATATGGATAGTTCAGCGCTTGGAATGTTGTTATCTCTGCGAGAGCATAATGGAGCAAAAAATAAAATCAGAATCACTGCCTGTAGTAGTAAAATATATAAAGTATTAGAAATAGCGCGCTTTAGTAAAATTTTTCAGTTTGATGAAAAATTTTAAATTTTAATCTCAATTAGTGCTCCACCTAATTCACTGTCTTTTATCAAAAT
>JBGMQW010000098.1:10305-13476 GCA_048060815.1 Thiohalomonadales bacterium
AAGTCACCTTCATCACCAAAAAATCGTACATTTTTTGCTATAAGCAATTCAGAAGTAACTGCCTTGTCGGTATATACTTTATTCATGGAATTTATAATTTTTACCGTGATGGGTTCAATTAGAATGGATGTATTTAGAGAAGCTTTTCCGGCCGTTGCTGCACGTTTAAGTTGGTAATCAACAATTTGTGTCATGCGTTGTACTTGTTCTTTCGCTAATTTTGAAAACGCATCATTTTTATTGTCTTGCTCTGCTTGAACTGCATTTTGTAGTACTGCAAGTGGTGTTTTAATGCTATGAGCTAAATTACCCAGTGCGTCACGATAACGTGTGATGTGAGTCCGTGTTGAATTTATTAAGGCATTTAAATTTTCTGTTAATCCTTGTAATTCTTTAGGATATTTACCTGATAAATTTTCTGCAACGCCAGCTTCTATTTTTTCGAGATCGATTGCGACCTTACGTAAAGGTTTCAAACCCCAGCGTAATATCATCCCTTGAGTAATCAATAATAATAATGCAGCACCGCCTAACCAGGTATATAGAGTATTTCGAAATTTATTAATCTGCGGGTTAAACCCGCTTAACTCTTCACCAACACGTAAAATATACAGTGGTGTTGAGCCATTACCGTAATCAAACTTCACACCACGACTGATAACATAATATTCAAATCCAATTTTAGTTGAGACATATTCAAAAACCTGCTCGCCAACTTCTGGAAATTTTGTAAATTTAAATTTTAAACCCGTTGCCGATAATGAATGCCAATAATCAGAACCATCTATTTGGCTGTACTGCGCAAAAATTCCGGAGGTTACAAAAGACATTCTGGGATCAGGTAATTCACCCGGTATGGTAATTTTATTATTTACAGGTTCAAGAACACCAAGAAGATTATATATCTGATCTTGTAATCTATCTTCCAGAGCTGATCTTGCGCTGTTTCGAAATGCCCGATCCAGTACCAGACCGGTAAGCCCGAGAAATGCAACCAGAATCAATGTCGCGGCAAGTAAAATTCGGGCATGTAGCGACAGAATCATGCGTTATCAGAATTTATACTTTTTTCATTATGTTTTAATGTAAAACGATAACCACGTCCGCGTAACGTTTCAATGGGTAAGTAGCTATTATTCGGGTCTAGTTTTTTACGCAAACGTCCAACAAATACTTCAATGACATTACTGTCCCGATCAAAATCCTGATCATAAATATGCTCGGTTAACTCCGTTTTAGAAACAACTTTTCCCGGGTTTAAAATAAAATATTCAAGAACTTTATATTCATATGCCGTAAGTTCTTGCAGTTCACCATTAACGTGGACGCTTTGAGCCGTGGTATCAATGGTAATAGGGCCACATTGAATGGTTGCCTGGCTAACACCGGAAGCCCGTCGTATTAAAGCCCGTACCCGGGCGATTAATTCTTCCTGGTGAAACGGTTTAACCAGATAATCATCTGCTCCGGATTCCAGCCCTTCTACTTTTTGTTGCCAGCGATCACGAGCAGTTAAAATTAATACTGGGAATTTAATACCGTCTTTACGCCATTGTTGAATAACTTCAATTCCTGTTAGCAGCGGTAAACCAATATCCACTATGGCAAGATCAAATGGATATTCAGCTCCCATAAATACCGCTTTTTTACCATCCACTGCAGTATCAACGGCAAAACCTTCTTTTTGAAGTTGAACTTTTAATTGTTCACATAAGGTGACTTCATCTTCGACTATAAGTATTCGCATAATAATTAGTTATTTACAGGTCGATAAAAAACTTTAACATGACCATTTGGCATAAGAACTTTAATACGGTGTTGCAATACTCCATCAATCGTTACTGTATCAGCAGAAATTATTTTACCTCGAGTCTGGTTTCTAATTTCTTGTACTGCATTGTCAATACTACTGTTTTGTTCGGCAAAGCTAATTGTTGTAAATAGCAATGAACAAAGACTAATCAATATAACCACAATTCCCGCTGTTTTTTTATAATTGCCTTTATAGTCTCGATTCATGCCAAACTTCCATTTTATGGTAATTAGTAGGTTACTGCGTGATTATGAACGATTGTAGCAAATTTAGCCTTGTGTACAAATAGTCATAATTCAAATAGTAAATTAACAGTAATAATTGCCATATTTTATTGCCATATTAAATCGATAATTTTGTTGGTATTAATGAACCAATTCGTTAGCGACAACTGCACCGGTAAGGATACCAATAGCAGTCGCAGCACCATCACCTCTGGAAATATCATTTGCAATAACACCACCGATTGCACCGCCAATAATGGTAGTGGCAGCGTTGTTATGATCACTGTAGCTCACGGAGCTAGTGTAATATGGTGAATAATGTTCATTTCGAGGATGCCAATATCGATAGTTGGCATGTCGAGGTCCCGAATTATAATGTCGCGGATGTGCACCATAATGTCGCGGATTACGACGCTTATTCAAAATATACCTATTGTGACGCGGATAACCATAATCACGACTACGTGATGAACGGTGCTTGTTATAACTAGAATGATGACCACCTCGATACTCATTATCGTCACGATCTGATGAATCAGCATAGGACTGGTTAATGGATAATAAGCCGAAAATCGCAATGAAAACGATACTGAGTTTAATTCGGTAATTTCGTGTATTTTGTTTTCTCATACTAAGTTACTCCTCTAAATTCTGTTACAGGCTTCGTTTAACGCCTATAGTAACAATAGTGCTTCGACACTGAATCCAGGCTGAATAAAGAGGAATTAATTCAATACCAAACTAATACTGTAACTATTCAGTGTAAAAATATTGCCGCCAAGTAAAACATAAATAAATCGAAGCCATTCCTTCTCCCTCCGGGAGAAGGCCAGGATGAGGGTATAAAAACTAGTGAAGTATCTGAGTAATTCATAGTCTACCGAATGTTATTAGTAACCTATTGATGGTAATGATATATGTTTATGAACTAACTTGAAAAGGATTTTGATTTTTTGAATAGTCACCTTACTTCTTTGGTTCAGAGCTTAAAGATAATAACTGCGTATTACCCCCGATAGCTGTGATATTGTGAGTAATGACTTGTTCCGTACAAAAACGTGATAAGTAGTGTGGCCCTCCAGATTTAGGACCGGTTCCAGATAGTCCCTGGCCACCAAAAGGTTGTACACCCAC
>JBGMQW010000099.1:0-1458 GCA_048060815.1 Thiohalomonadales bacterium
AAATATTAAACTCGGTGCATTTCATACTGCTCAATTCCAATCTCGCTGCCGTTTAGGCGCCTAACCAGGCTATGGCCTACATGGGCCATACCGATTTTGCGCATAACTTTTCCCGATGCTGGATTATTACTCGCATGATTTGCAGTGAGTTTTTGTAAGCCCATAGCGTTAAATGCAAATCGAATAATTGCAGTACTCGCTTCGGTACAAAAGCCCATATTCCAGTAAGGCTCACCGACCCAATAGCCAAGACTTGCTTCAGATTTTTCGATATCCATCAGACTAATTGAACCTAATAAATCACCCGTAGCGCTATATTCAATGGCATAATTTGCCGCTATTTTTTGATACCATTGCAATTGATGACACGCAATCCATTCTTTAGCTTGTTTGTTATCGTATGGATGAGGAATACTCAATGTACTTTTAGAAACATTCACATTACCAACTAATTTTTGCACATCAAAAGAATCCTCTTTTTTAAATGGCCGCAAGGTTAAGCGCGATGTTGTTATATTTGACTGTTCCAAAATTAAACCTCCGTTATGCTGTTACGAGTAAAAAGTTTTACAAACATATTTCCATATAAATAAATAATCAAACCAATAGTAATGATGGCTGCACCCATGTAAGTTGAAAAAGTTATCTCCTCATTATTCAACATCGAACCGAGCATCAACGCAAACACCGGTGTAACTAATGTAATTAATGCCACTTGACTTGCTTCAACATTTTTAACGACATATATAAACAAAACAAAACCCAATACCGAACCAATAACACCTAAGTACAATGTCGAGATTAAAATTTTAATCGGTATCTCGGTTGGCAAACTTCCATCAGCGATTATCCAGGTTAATAAATACAGTGGTAAAGCATACAATAAGCCTCCAGTTGTGATACTGATGGATGGTAAATCACTATTAAGTGATTTTAACCAAACGATACTCACCGAATGAAAAACAACTGCAAGTAATATTGCAATAATTCCGTAAATAGCCGTAAAGCCCAATTCACCCGTAACACCAAAAATAAAATACAACCCGGAAAAACCAAGCGCTAGCCCGACTAACTTTACTGGTGTTAGACTCTTTTCTTTCAACCACACTGCAGCTAATATTCCTGTTACTATCGGTGTTAAACCAAAAATAACTGATATTAAACCAGAGGGAATATACTGTGATCCCCAATACGAAAGTGTCATCATGCAATAAAGTGAAATTCCAGCCACCATATAAGTACGCCGTGCTAATTTATGCCACGGCATTAAAATTTTAAAAATTTTAATAATCATCAAACTCACAACCAACGCAACTGACATCCGCGATAAAACACCAAAGGAAAAACCAAACCCTTCGGCACTCCACTTAATAGCCAACGGCGTAGTACTCCAAATTAAAATCACCGTTAAATAACTGACTGGTACTGACATGATACTAACTCCACCCCATAAAAAAA
>JBGMQW010000099.1:1558-10015 GCA_048060815.1 Thiohalomonadales bacterium
CCCCCACATAACTTTTTAAGACGCCCGTAAAAGGGTGCTGGCAAGGCGGATGGATATTTTAAAAAGCGAAGTTTACATACCGTAAATGAGCTTTTTAAAATCTCCATCCAACGCCGCCAGCGCCCTTTTACGGGCGTCTTAAAATGAAAAAGGCCATAGTTTTTGAGACTATGGCCTTCGGAATTCGTTTATTTATCTTTAACTATCTATGAAAACTTCATCCTCCAGCCTACAGTGGCATTTTTACGTAACATCCAGGCTTTAGCTTGTTTACCAAAGCCCATAATATTACAAATGACACTAAACATATCGGCACAAGCAACAGACGGTGAATAAGTTGAACATAAACTTGTCGATAATAACGTACTTTCTCCAACCACACGGATACCCGAATCAGAAATAACATTACTGCTACTTCGTGTAGGGGTTTGATTCTGTGGGCTAAAGTAATTCATTAATTCAGTTTACGCCTTGTAATCTTTTAGTCAATATTTTTGTTCAAAATTTCTAATAATATTTAATTAAGTTGTAGCAATGGATAGTTTAGTGTATCTACATTATTTTCTTTATACCTAAGGAGGACACCGATAATTAATATGCTAAACCAGATAATGTAATTCGATAACCAGACAAACCACTCGGTTTGAAAAAACACGGCTTGTTGGAAATGAAAAATAAATAAGCTAAAAATATTCGCAAACATAACGATTAAAATACCTGTAAACCCTACCAACTTGAATTGCTGTGAATTCTTGGTGCTCATTGAAATTCTTTTTATCAATTTGTTTAGCATACCAGCTCCTTGATGTGAATTGCCTTAGTATAAGAAGCCAGTGTAATCGAGAAAAATTAGTTAATTCTTAATAATAACAACTTAATTACTATTATTTTCAGGGATTATGTTTAATGCAATTTTTTTTGTGACGGAGTTAACACTATAACCTGAAATCGGGATAGTAATTGCGACAAGCGTTTATTAACATTTAATTTTTGATAAATATGAGCATCAAAAAGAGGCTTACCACTTTCTTAACTGGCAAATTAAGTATTACTCAAACGTAAGTATTTTATTTTACAATAATGATTCATAATGTTAATTCGTACGATTAGTATCCTGAATTCCAGTTATATTATTTCAATTCACTAAATATTTTTTTAACCATTGTTCCCATCGCCTTACCTAATTTAATATGCTGATCGGAATCCAGATGAATACCATCCATCTTACTCGCCGGTGTCACATCGGAAACATTAAAATATAAACAGTTATAAAAATCAGCTACCAATCGTAATTCCGAAGCAAGACCACTACTTTTTATTTCAGCGCCTTTAAATTTTTCAGCCATTTCACCCATCGGCCGTTGAATTCGAGGTGGTGCCATCACCATAATCTCCGGCACTGGCATACCCGGTTCAATTTCAGCGGTTCGAATCTCTTGAATGACCCGTGCCATTCCCTGGGCACTATGCCAGGCTGTAAAATCATGCATCGATTGAAAATCATTGGTCCCTAACATAATAATTACCAGGGATAATGGAGAATGTGACTCAATAGTTTGTGCTAAACCAACAATGCCTTTTCTACCTGCTTTAAAAGGATCATCCCAAACCGTGCGACGCCCATTTAAACAATCTTCAATCACCCGAATATCTAAACCGGCTTGATTTAAAATTGTTTCCATAACACACGGCCAACGGTATTTTTCAGACAAACGCTTTCGCGTTGGCGGAATTATACCCCACGATAAAGAATCCGAATAAACCAGTATTGACTTCATTACCATTATTCTCCTGAGTTATTACCAAAATTTAATAAGACCCACAAAAGAAAAGGCCACTGTCTTTGCGGGACAGTGGCCTTTGGATTTGTTTTGATTATTAACTACTATTAAACTAACATTTCATTCCTCAGACACACTAAACCCATGCGAACACGTATCACTACGCGAGCTAGCGGTTTGTTTAAAATAATGTCTGCTTTTGTAAAAATCATTATGTAAAGTAACGTGTTTTAATAGGTTCAGTCAAGAATATATTATAAATAAATTAATTAGTGCGATGAATTTCCCAGCTACACATAAAATCCGGATTTTTGATTACTTCATCAGTTGCTTTAAGATTATATTCACCGGGATCTGCTACTTTAATGCAACTGGTATCGGGTGGCATTTTCCATTCTTTACCTAAAAAACTACCATTAAGTAATACCAATATTCCATCAGATTTTGTTGCTGATTTTATTAACCCGTGTAATTGTTCCTGTGATACAACTTTACCATCACTGTTTAAAACATTAACACCAATAAGAATGGATCTTCCCGGTAGTTTTTTTGCGAATTCCGTATCAAAAGTCATTTTATTATTATCCATATAATAGTATTTATATTTAATATTTACTCTACCACACTAATTTCAGGCATTCTGCAAACTAAGCCACGAAATCTCTTCTTCACCTGATTCTGTTGCAATATAAGCAGAATCACCCGTAATTGTTACGGAAAAATCCATAGTGCGTTGCAGCATCGAAGCTACTGATTGTATTGCCTGCCACTGAAATTGAAAAACTGATGCTTTAAGCTTAGTTATTTTTGTTTGTGCTTGTTGCCACCAAACATCTGATTTTGAGTTAAAACAATAAACCTTAACTTCCGACGCAATACGTGTTGCTTTCTTTATTCGATCAACGGCCGGCTCACCGACATCAATCCACAATGCAATTTGATCATCAAGTGTTCTCGCCCAAATATCAGGTTGTTCAACAGCACTTAATCCTTTGGTAAAGACCAGATACTCCTGAGCATTAATACAAAAAGCTAAAATACGCGCCATCATTCGTTCAAGCGTTTCAGAAGGATGCTGAGCAATTGTTAAATTAAGAGTATCATAATAATTGCGATTAAGATCCGATAATGAAATTTTTAATTTATAAATTGTTGGTTTTAATGCCATAGTTTTAATATTCTTATTTTATAATTCACTAATTTTGTCGAGTAATTTTTGGGCTTCTAACATTATACTTTTCCAGTGGTTATCCTGATGTAGTTCATCAATTGTTTCTGGTACCTTTCTTTTAAACAAATCATAGTTACGATTAAATTTTTGTATTAGCTTCATTTCAACCGGGGTAAAAGCGTGCTTAAATAAGTGTGAGCCTGGATTATAAAGATCATTAAACCACATACATAAAAGATCCAGCGCCACATTGGCTGATGAAAATTTTTGTTGGTACTCCAATTGCTGCTCTTTGGAAGAAAGTAGCTTTAAAATATTTCGTACTGATTTTCTAATTTCATTTTTTGATGTCATTATTCAACACTTAAGATCAAAATGATGCCCCTAACCGTAAATACACCTTGTCTTCACCAATGGTTGCATCAAGCCCGGATGATAAACCGAGGACTATGTTCAATCGATAATTAAAAAAGAAAGAACTGACCGCTGTTAACTCCACACCTGTTCCAGAATAATATTTATCTGGTGACGATAAATTATTATTCCAGGTTCCCCCGTAGTCATAAAATACTGCAGCATATAATTCATGCAACCCTACTGGTGGTACCATATAACTGCGTTCCAGCTTAAATATTGGAAAACGGTATTCTGCTGCCAGGACATTCATGTTATTTCCAATAAGTGCCCGTAAACCATTAGAATAACCTCGTAAATTATAATTCCGTCGATTAAACGGCGAGTTAATTAAACTGCTACCCAGGAGCGCTGGAGCGAAAAATGAGTTATTACTGCCACCGAGTTGGAAAGGTTTTGAATCTTTGTCACCGCGACCAGACACAACTCGTAAAGCCAGTACGTGTCTTCCTCCAAGTGGAATAAATTCACGCCAGTCAATTGTTTTCACCGAACCTTTATAAAAACTATCACTAAAAGAATCGCTATCTTCATAGGTAAAGGTTAATTCACGTCCTTCATTTCTACTAATGGAACGAGGATGTTTTGTTGCATTATTATAAATAACTGATGCGCCATAATATTTATCATTAAACTCTTTGGCTACTGGAACGCCTTCAGCTCGACGACCATCGTTAACGGTTTCACCGCCGACAGCAAAATGAACTCTAACTTGTTGCTTTAAACCTAAAAATGGCAGGATCATTTCGAACTTCGTCTCGTCAGTCACCTTGGTTCGTGCAAACGTGTCATCTGTGCCATATAAAACATCCTGACTGCGATTATAAGTTAATTTTAATATTGGCCAGTATCGATCATAAATATAATCAATTGAACCTAAGGGTTCATTATTTTCAAAATCATAAGCAAAGGATGCAAAATAATTATGTCGAGTTAATATATCAGTTGCGCTGGTGCTAATGCCAACTACCGAAGTATCATTATCTAAAGCCAAAATAGGAAACCACCATCGTGGTCTTAAACTTGACCAGGGTGAGTAGTCTTTTGATTCTGTAGTTTCTACCGAGGGTGCTAATGGTAACGCAACTCCGGTTGTTTTATTTTTCGTATTGCTGTTGTTAATTTTTTTATTTAACTGATCCGGTACTGGTAATTGATAAAGATCCATTCCATTGGTGTTATGGCCGATATAAAAAAGATCTCCTTGTTGATTCACTTGTGCCGGGTAAAACGCAGCACCGATTACATTACTTAACTGCGTTACCGCTTTTGTTTTTAATAACATTTTAAATAAATTATAAACACCATCTAACTCAGCACTATAATATACACTCTTACCATCCAGGCTAAAAATTGGATAGTTTTGAATCTCACTATTTTTAGTTAAATATTTCCATTTGCCATTTTTTATATCAAATAATTCCAGATTCCAACCGGTCTTTTCCCGGTAAATCGCAGCAACAAGTGATTTACCATCGGGCGACCAGTCAAAATGCGATACAACTTCCCACTGCTTACCCTGCCATAAAGATCTTAATTTATTACCGTTAGCATCAAGTAAAATTAATTCATTTTTACCCAATTTATTTTGAACTGCTATTATTTGGGTGCCATCAGGACTCCAGCTTGCCATTCGATACCGTGCACAATGGGTTAATCTATCCATCGATCCAGATTCAATATCCATTTTATAGAGATCATAAAAATATTGACTATTTTCACAAAGTTCCAGTTGTGCCAGTAATAAACCTGATGTTGGGTGAACATCGAGTCTGGTACCCGACTCGACTCTTTTTACTTTTTTTATATCGTCCCCATTGCGCATCATCAATGCTGTATTTCGCTGGGCATCATAACTAACATAAAATACTCGGCCATCAGGCAACGCTACTAATGATTCATCAAAATAACCATTACTGGTTAACCGGGTTCCGGCGTTAATACCTTTCTCTTTAATCGATTTAATTTTAGGAAGATGCTTTTTTTGTAAATAATCTTCAAACTCTGCCCATAACACCACTAAATTTTTATTAACGATTCTTTCGGTGTTACTATTAATGCGATAAGGTAAAAGTTTTGCTGAATAATCGTCAATTAAACTATTAATGGTTTTTTCGCCATATTGTTGTTTTATGAACTGATAGTAATTTACGCCATATAAATAACTCGTCGTTCCCATTGGCCAACTTGAAATAGGTTGATTTACCTGGTGTACCGGTTTTATTCCATTTTCCACTTCCAGTCGCATTAACATATTGTAGTAACTTGATTGTCCCCTACCGATACCCCGGGACTTATCAGTTTCGATATATGTCGCCAATCCCTCTAGCCCCCATCCGGGTAAAGATGTTGCTGGGAAAGTGTTAATTAGAAAAAATGGATTTCGTCCGAATATAAGGCGCCATACTGCCGCTGACTTTATTGCTTTATCAAGATGTAAAATATGCAGGTATTCATGCACAATTAACATTTCTAACCAATTTGCATGATCTTCCAGGCTTGAAATAGAGTCGGGGGGGGATACATATAACTGACTACGATTACCTGGAAATGGAGTTGCCGAGCCATTGGATTTATCTATTTCATCGGATAATAATAAATCTGTTTTATCGTCTGGTTGCCAGTCAATCCATGCACTAAGTTTAGCGTGTACCCGCTCGGCAATATTGATTGTTTGTCTGGCTAATTCATCTTCGCCATTATGATAGTGTACACGAAAATGTGCACTTTCAATTGTGTACCAATCATACCTGGAACCATGACTTACTGCTGCATGTGCATTATTAATGCTAAATACCAATAAAACTAATATCAATATAAAAGTACATTTAATACACCATTGCAATTTTAAAAATGCGCTTTGCAGCAACATAAACCGGTATTCCTTATTTTAAAAAATAATTTAAATCTTCTATTTATATTCTTATTTTACATACATTTATTAAGATCATGCCACTATCATATCGTAAAATATCCACATACTGCATACATTGAATCACAATTTGTCAATATACTAAATCGAAGTATTTTAATGGGGTTTGTTCGCTACGCCTGCTACAATCTATGACATTAGCTTATTTTAAATCACTCTTATGTTTGTTATTAATTCATGTCAAATTTACTTAATCCCGCTCAAAACAAGGCCGTAAAACACATCAGCTCTCCCTTACTACTATTAGCAGGTGCCGGTAGTGGTAAAACACGTGTTATCACTACAAAAATAGCCTATCTAATTGAGCAATGTGGTTATAACCCTAAAAATATTGCCGCATTAACATTTACTAACAAAGCCGCAAAAGAAATGAAACAACGCGTTTCGTTTTTACTCAAAAAAACCAATACTAAAGGCTTGCGTATCTCCACCTTTCATTCCCTGGGATTGGATATTATTCGAAAAGAATGCACCACCATGGGTTACAACCCCGGATTTAGCATTTTTGATGCTACTGATAGCTTAAGCCTGATTCGTGAATTATTGCCTAAACTTATTGGTGTCAGTAATAATCAAACATTAAAAGACACCGCAGAAATTATTTTACAAAAAATATCATCCTGGAAAAGTGCATTTATTCAACCGGAAGCTGCAATTAAATTAGCGACTGAAAGCATCGATTCCAGTGTCAGTGATCAAACTGCCGCCCAAATCTATTTGCAATACAACCATCATCTGAAAACCTATAATGGAATGGATTTTGATGATTTAATCATGTTACCTGTTTTGTTATTTCAAACAAATCCTGAAATTCTGGAACGATGGCAAAATCGAATTCGTTATTTGTTGGTCGATGAATATCAAGACACTAATGAAACTCAATACACATTAATTAAAACTCTGGTTGGAATTCGAAGTGCCTTTACAGTTGTTGGGGATGATGACCAATCTATTTATTCATGGCGTGGCGCTCAACCAGAAAATTTATTTCAATTGCAAACTGACTTTCCACAACTGGAAGTAATAAAACTGGAACAAAATTATCGATCCAGCGGTCGCATATTAAATGCAGCGAATAGTTTAATAAAAAATAATAATCATTTATTTGATAAAAAACTATGGAGTGAGCTGGGTTATGGTGATCCTATAAAAGTTCTTACCACCAAAAATGATGAGCACGAAGCAGAGCAAGTCATTGCCGAACTACTGCACAGTAAATTTTTAAAGCGCAATAAATTCAGTGATTATGCAATTTTGTATCGTGGTAACCATCAGTCACGTTTATTTGAGCGTGGCTTGCGCGAACATAACATTCCTTATTATCTTAGTGGTGGTACATCATTCTTTTCTTACTCTGAAATTAAAGACATAATGGCTTATTTACGTTTGGTCACCAATCCCCATGATAATAACGCCTTTGTGCGGATAGTGAATACACCACGCAGGGAAATTGGACCAACCACACTTGAGAAATTAAACCACTACGCCAGCATGAGATCAGTAAGTTTACTCGATGCTTGTTTTGAAATGGGTTTGGAACAAAGCCTTAGTCCAAAAGCCTGTGAGCGATTAAGACGTTTTGCACAATGGGTTATTAGTATTGCAGACCGCGCAGAGTCTGAAACCGGAATGAATGCGGTCAATCAGTTACTTGAAGATATTAACTATGAAACTTACTTACTCGATAATTCCAAAGATGAAACGGATGCCAAACGACGCTATGACAATGTCCTGGATTTGGTAAATTGGTTACACCGCCTGTCTAAAAAAAGTGAAGCTGAAGAAGATGACATTAGTGAAGATGCTTCAGTGAAATTAATTGATCTCGTTAATAAATTAACATTGATTGATATTCTCGATAGTGACGAAAAAAATAATGACCAGGATCAAGTCAGCCTGATGACTCTTCATGCAGCAAAAGGTCTGGAATTTCCACACGTATTTTTAGTCGGAATGGAAGAAGAAATTTTACCACACCGTACCAGTATTGAAGAAGACAATATCGAAGAAGAACGCCGACTTGCCTATGTTGGAATTACCCGCGCTCAAAAGACATTAACAATGAGTATGGCATCTTATCGTAAACGCTACGGTGAAATAATTGAGTGTAGTCCAAGTCGTTTTCTTTATGAATTACCCGAAGACGATTTATTGTGGCA
>JBGMQW010000099.1:10115-13471 GCA_048060815.1 Thiohalomonadales bacterium
AGCATCATCACTTAAATCTGATCGACCGCCTTTTGCCGGCATACCTTTATAACCTTTTAAGGCGTGCGATATTAATGTCGGCATACCTTGAGCAATACGTGCTTTCCATGCCGCTTTATCGCCAAATTTCGGAGCACCGGCAGCACCTGTGCCATGACAGGCTAAACAAGCAGTAGCGTATACTTTGTCACCAGAAAGTACTGCAGAACTAGTACTTGCGGATGCAGCACCTGTTTGAACACTGCCAACGGGCTTAATACGTTCCAGGAGTGCAGCTTGATACATTGGATCATTTGTTATTGCATCAGGTGTTGTACCCGTTATAGTGCGAGCAACAAAAATGCTGACCAGCATGATTGCCGTTAATATCACAAGAACGATAATTAGGGTTTTAAAAAATGAACTATCTGAATGACTCACTAAATTTCTCCAAACTCGATGTACTCAAGGTACTTTACAAATTTGACTTAAATTGAACCGCATTAAATAGCCAATAAAAGCCTCTTAAATTTCATGCACTTATATCCTTTATTCCTTAATATATTTGTGGTTTATTCTGCCACCATTGTTTCGTTAACGAATTATAATCTAAATATAAAAAAGTATCAGGCGGTATTATTTTTAGAAGTAGATTCATTACCACGATAAATTTTATTTGCAGTTGTTGTTAATTCATAAAAATGTTTTTGTATCTCTTCCCGATTACCTTGTTTAATTGCAATTTCTATTTTAGCTGTAATATCCGATAAAATCTTAAAGCCCATATTACCACCAACACCTTTTAACTTATGTGTTAGTTCTTTTAATTCGTTATCATTATTGCTTTTTATGTGTTCAGAAATCTCAGTAACATATGTGGGCAGGCTATTTATAAATTTTATAATAAATTTATTATATTTACCTGGATTTGTTTTCATTAATGAAGAGATAATTATATCGGAATTAATATCAAGGTATTCATCTTTACTATCATTTTCAACTGAAATTAGATATTTCCTGACAACTTGAAACAATATTTGTTCATCCAGTGGTTTTAAAAGAAAGCCATCACATCCGGCATTTAAACTTTGTTCTTTATATTCTAAAGCGGTATTAGCAGTTAACATCACAATAGGACTTTGGTAACCCTGTTTTCGAATTAATTTTATGGCTTCAATACCACTCATCACGGGCATATGCATATCCATTAAAATTAAATCAAATATTTTATTCGATGTAATTTCAACAGCATCTTTTCCATTTTCGACTGTGATTACAGTTGCACCCATTTCTTTTAGATGGAACGAAATTAATTCCTGATTATCCACTATATCTTCAACTAATAAGATAGTACCTTGAACTTGATGGTCATCTTGTAAAATAATATCATCATTATCTTCATCAGTGCCAGGTTCCTGATTTAGAAGTTTGACATTAGAATATTGTCCTTCAACTTTATTTTCTATTTTAAAACTAAATGTACTACCAACTCCAGATTCACTCATTAAACTTAGTTCGCCACCCAGGTTTTTAACGAGTTCGCTCGATATCGTTAAACCTAATCCTGTTCCTCCATATTTACGTGTTGTTGTAATATCAGCCTGACTAAATGTCTGAAAGACTACATCCTGTTGCTCATTTGTCATGCCAATACCAGAATCATTAATGTCAAAATATATATCATTATTTAATCGGTCATATCGAATATTAATATTGATAAAACCTTCATTTGTAAATTTTATTGCATTACCACCAAGATTAATCAGTATTTGATGCAAGCGTGTTTTATCTGATCTTATTTTTTCAGGAATTGGGTAATTGTAATTAATACTAAATTTTAAATCTTTCTCTCCAATCAAACCATTTAGTGAAGTCCGTACATCTTCTATTAGCTCGAAAATAGAAAATTCGGTATATTCAAATTCAAGTTTCTGTGCTTCTATTTTTGTAAAATCGAGAATATCATTAATTATAGACAATAAATGTTCACTATTACGTAAAATAATTTTTGTTGTACGCTCATGATGATCAGCAGGTAAGTTGGGAATCATTTGTGATTTTGCAAAACCAATAATTGCCGTTAATGGTGTTCTGATTTCATGGCTCATATTCGCTAAAAACATTGATTTTGTTTCAGTTGCTTTCGCTAATTCCTTATTTTTATCAAAAACAATATTACTAACGGCCTGGGAGATCACCATAGAAAATAAAATAGAAACAGAGACCACCATAATTAATAATGTCAGTACATCTTTCATATTTTTTTCAGTCACTGTAACTGATTTTTTGACATAGGATTGTTGAAGCAGGATAAGTTTATCCAGAATTTTCAGATTATTTTCTTGTGCTGTAAGTGCATCGACAATAACAGGTTTAATCTCCTCAACGGCATCATTGTTTAGTAACATTTCCAAAGCTTTTTGATTTAACGGATAAGCAGTATTAACCATATCTTGTACAGATTTTGTCAACTGCAGCTCTGTTTCATTGAGAACAAATTTCTTGAATTCATTAAAAGCACGAGTAAATTCCATTGCAAAAGTATTAATATTTAATCTTTCTTCTTCTCTAAAAAAAATATCATCCGATAAAGCCATTTTATTTAAAGCCAATGATCGTGAATGAATAGAGTCACGCATAATATGGACAAGACTAACTTTAGTATTATTTACTATAACAACATCGTTAAATTGATCTGCTTGTTGATTTAATTTATAAACAATAATCGAGCTTAAGACTATCATCAAAACAATGATGGCTCCAAAACCTGACCAAATAATAAATTTAACATTTGAAAGAAGTTGATGCATGCATATTTTCCCATATTAAAATAGCACTTCTTTAACTCACAAAACCTGTTGCATAACTATACTAATATCGACCTATCAAATTTATCCTTGAGAATTACAAATTTAGTACTTAAGCAATTCCTTAACTCATTAAAACCAGCAATTAAATCTATAATTATTTTATGGGAATAGTCTTTTTAATGACAAGAGGCTAAAGAACAGGCCTTTAAAACCGATAATTATCATAATCCTGAATTAAGCCATTAACTACCAAGATGTTGTATTAAGTAATTGAGTATTAACACCAAAACGATAAGCCCCGGATTCAATAACCCTCTGTACCGCTATCTTTTAGAACCTGGTGGTACACCAATATAAAGTATCCAGGTAGTTACGGACTACTCTACACCCCATCCAACTTATTAATCCAGGATACTGAATTGAATTTAAATTATGATAAAAATGAAAACCCAGTTAAATTCACGTAATAAAATTATAATCATTACAGGTTTTTTTAGTGTATTAATATTACTCGGAAGTTTAATGGTGATCGCCATTACTCGAATTATGAATAATGAGCAACAAATA
>JBGMQW010000100.1:0-7626 GCA_048060815.1 Thiohalomonadales bacterium
TGAATTATTCTAAATGATTTACTTTTAAGTGAAACTGCAATTTTAAAGCCATATTTTTATTTTATATTTTTATTTTCTTTGTGCCCTTTTCGCCTTTGCAGCAAAATAATTACTTATCAGAACTAGTTTGATGTGCTCGTGAATTACGTTCATCATTTTCTTTTTGTTCTTGTTTGTTTAGTTGTTGTTGTTCGTCTTTTATGTGGTTGTTTATGACATTACCCATTATTTTTGTTTTTGTATGTTGCGTTCGCCAGAATTTTTTTTGTAATTCACATGCTGATTCTGCTGCTGTTATTAAAGAACGTTGTTGTACGAGTGCATTATCAATATTCTCCAGAAATTTCTGATAAGTGTGTAACTGCGAGCCATCCATGCCTTTCTGACCTTGTTGTTTAAAAGATTTAATATATTCTTCTCGATATTGAATAAGATCGGTTAATTTGTTTTTTTGTATTGTTAAATTATTATTAGCCAAACCTAATTTTTTGGCAGATGCCATCTCGTTGTTAGCAGCTATTCGTGCTATTGGCTGAAATCTTTTAGATTTTTTCAAAATTTACTACCTTAACTTAATTTAGATTCAGTCAGTTCAACTGCTTCCGAATTTTGAAGAGCTTGTGTTTGAGTCGAATCAGAATTTATTAAATCACAAAGATCTTGATAACTATCTGCCCAATTTACAGCATGTTTCATATCTTGTTCCAAAAACTGCATAATATAGGGATGTATTCTGATTGCCTGATCAATTTTAGGGTCGCTACCCATACTATAAGCGCCTACACTAATCAAATCCCGGTTTTGTTGATAAATAGAATTATAATGACGTATAGTTCTGACCATTGCTAATTGTTCAGCAGTAACAATTTCAGTCATAGTACGACTAACTGAAGCTTCAACATCAATAGCCGGGAAATGGCCACTCTCTGCAAGTTTACGTGACAATACTATATGACCATCCAAAATCGCTCGCGCGGCATCAGCAATAGGATCCTGATTATCATCACCCTCTGTTAATACGGTATAAAATGCTGTAATTGATCCACCACCTTTGTCACCATTACCGGCTCGCTCAACAAGTTGTGGTAAACGTGCGAACACCGAGGGAGGATAACCTTTAGTTGCAGGTGGTTCACCAACAGCCAAAGCAATTTCCCGTTGAGCTTGTGCAAATCGGGTTAAGGAATCCATTAACAATAAAACCTGTTTTCCTTGATCACGGAAATATTCAGCGACACTTGTTGCCAAATAGGCACCGTGTAATCTCATGACCGGTGTGTAATCAGCAGGTACAGCGATAACAACAGAACGTTTTAAACCTTCTTTACCTAAAATATTATCTACAAATTCTTTTACTTCACGACCACGTTCACCAATCAAACCTACAACAATTACATCAGCTGTTGTAAAATGTGTCATCATCCCAAGTAAAATACTTTTACCAACACCACTACCGGCAAATAAACCCATTCGTTGTCCTCGCCCTACTGTTAATAATGCATTAATTGAGCGGACACCGACGTCTAATGGTTGTCTAATAGGGTCACGTGATAATGGATTAATATGTTTACCAGTTAGTGGTAAACGATGGTTTGTTCTAGGAACACGAAGACCATCAAGTGGATTCCCTTCACCATCAATAACTCTACCAAGTAACTCATCACCAACAGCGGCTTCATAAACACTGCCCGTTGGAATTACTCGGGCATTAGGACCAATACCACGAATATCCCCTGTAGGCATTAAATATAATTTCTCACCGGAAAATCCAACTACTTCAACTTCAATTGGATCTTTTTCGCCACTTTTTACAATACAACGTGCGCCAAGTGCAGCGTGCACACCAACAGCTTCAAGTGTTAAACCAACCATACGAATCAATTTACCTTCAACAACTAATTTTGTTGAAGATTCAACTCTGGCATTCATTTCGGTTAATTGAGCACACCAGATATTAGAGCGGTTAAACCTGGAATTGTTTTTATTTGATTCTAATTCACTGTCACTCATGGTCGTTGTTAGTCTGAGTTACCGGGGTTATCAATATCACTCACTCTTTCATCACCAAGTAAATCAGAAATAACCTGGTTTAAACGTTGTTCTACACTAGCGTCTATAAAGGAATTTTCTGATTGAATTCGACAACTACCATGAGTTAAAACAGGGTCATCAACAATTTTCCACGGCCGATCTGTGTCATCATCAACTGATAGTATTTCTCGTACTAGTCGTGCATCTTCAGGATGCAAATATATTTTTATGTCTCGAGCAGTTGCAGGTAAAATTGACATTGATTCACGAACAACTGCCATTACCTGCCCAGGGTCGATTTTTAGTTCACGACGAATAATTTGTCGAGAAACAGTTATAGCCATTTGCACCAATTGTTCGATTACTTCATCGTCGAGTACTTCAAGTGGTTTATTTAATGATTGTATCAATGCTGTAAATTTTCTAATTTTGCCATTAACTTCAGCTTGCCCCGCGATCAAACCATCACGGTGTCCTTCATTAAAACCAGATTCATAACCTTCTTTACGTGCTTGTTCCTCAACCTCGCCAAGTTCAGCTACTGTTAATTTTCGATGTGTATTGTCTAAAGCAGTTCGTTTCCGACTAGTAGATTTGTTTGATATATCATTAAGTGCGTAGGGTTTGGTTTCTGCCTTTTGATCATTTTTAATTATACTATCAGACATATTCTTCAGCTCCACTGCCACCTAATGAAATTTCTCCTGATTCTGACATTCGTCTTGCAATCGCTAAAATTTCTTTTTGAGCAATTTCTACTTCACTTAATTTTACCGGACCTTTAGTTTCAAGATCATCAACTAGCATTTCAGCAGCTCGTTTAGACATATTTTTAAGAATTTTATCTTTTACCGCTTCATCTGAACCTTTTAATGCTAATACTAAATTTTCTGATGAAATTTCCCGTAACAATGACTGAATTCCGCGATCATCAACATCAACCAAATTTTCGAATATAAACATTAATTCTTCAATACTTTCACTTAATTCACCATCAGAATCTCTAACTTGATCCATGATGGCTCCTTCTGTTGTACTATCCATAAAGTTAAGAATATTCGCAGCAGTTTTTAAACCACCAACACCGGAAGATTTAACATTATCAGTATTTCCTGAAAATTGTTTTTCTAATATATCATCAAGTTCATGAATTGCATTAGGCTGAATGCCATCAAGTGCTGCAATACGCATTAAAATATCAGGGCGTGTACGCTCAGGTAATGCAGATAAAACTTCAGCCGCCTGATCACTATCAAGATAAGACAAAACAATAGAAATAATTTGAGGATGTTCCAAACGAATAATTTCTGCTACTGCGCGTGAATCCATCCATTTAAGTGCTTCCAACCCTTTAGAATGTCGACCCAATAAAATACGATCAATAACATTGTTTGCTTTGTCTTCACCTAATGCACCAATTAGGACTCTTTTCAAATAATCTTCGCTACCAATACCTAAAGATGTTTGTGAATCAATCTCACCACAAAATTCAGACAACACGTCTGAAACATCTTCTTTTTTGATTTTTTGCAGACTTGTCATTGCTTCCCCCAATTTTTGAACCTCCTTGGGGGACATGTGTTTTAATACTTCTGCTGCATCTTCTTCACCAAGTGACATTAAAAGAATTGCTGAACGTTCAACACCTGAATTTGCACTCGATTTATCAGCCACGTTAATTACCTTTTAAATTTGTAGCCTTATTCATTCGCAACCCAATTCTTCACTACTTGTGCTACTAATTTTGGATCTTGTGCTACCATGGATTTTGCAACATTAAGATTATCCTGGTGAGTTACAAGTAATTTAGCTTGGGAATCATCACTTAATGTTATTTGGTCATCACCGATGTCATCCTCTTCACTATCATTTACTATTTTTGTTACAGGTTGGTGCGTTGCTAATTTACGCATCACTGGACGTAATATGCCAAATACTAAATATAATACAAATAATACGCCCAAAGCTTGCTTTGCTATATCAAGTACCCAGCTCTGTTTCCATATTGGAATTTCAGGTAAAGCTTCAATTTTTTCAGGTTTAACGAATGAAGCATTAATAATATTAACTCTATCACCACGCAGGGCATTAAAACCAATCGCATCTTTCACTAATGTTGTATAATTCTCAATTTCTTCTTTTGTACGAGGTACAGAAGTTAACACTTTTTTAGTTGATGATGCTTTTCCATTTTCTCCGTCTACCGGCTTATCTGGTGCTTGTGTTACCAATTCCATTTTATCATCAATCACTACTGCGACTGTTAACCTTTGAATTTTTGCTACTGAATAGCGTGTATGACTAATGGTTTTATTCAATTCGTAATTTAAAGTTGATTGACGACTATTACGCGTGGGTTGATTATTTCCTATATTATTTGCTAAAACATTACCTTTAATGGTACTTAAAGTGCTTGGTTGGTTACTTAATGCTCCTGGAATACCAATTGACGAAGCAACACCTTTAGATTGTTCTTCAACCTTACGTTCACTACGTATTGATGGCTGGTCAGAGTCAAACTCTTCTCGAGTTTTTTCAATTTGATCAAAATCAATATCTGCAACAACTTGTGCTTTAATTTTTCCTAAACCAACTATTGGAATTAAGATCTCTTCAATTCGATTCGTATAATCTTTTTCCAGTTTATGGGTATATTTTAACTGGGTATTACTTATGTCAACACCACTCTCTTTTTTGCTTGATGATAATAAGCGTCCCTTATTATCGATTACAGTAACATTCTCTGGTTGTAAATTAGGTATACTCATTGCAACCAGACTTACAATCGACGAAACTTGCTCGTCAGATAATTTTCTTCCAGAATATAAATCTATAAATATTGATGCACTTGATTTCCTCTTGCTTCTGATAAATGGTGTTTGTTTTGGAATAGCCAAATGAACACGAGCGGATTTTATATATACCATGGACGAGATGGTGCGACTTAATTCACCCTGAATTGCACGTTGATAACGCACATTTTCCATAAATTGACTTGTAGTAATACCCTGATCTTCTTCAAGTAACTCGTAACCAACAATATCACTACTCGATATCCCTTCTGATGCCATCTTTAGTTTAACATTTTGTAGTTCAGATGCATTAACTAAAATATTACCAGTTGATTGATCAATTTTATACTTGATAGTAGATGATTGTAACATCGAAATAACTTTTGCATTATCCCGTGAACTCATATTAGGCGCTAAAGGTACGAAACCACCTTCTTGAGACCACAATACTGCATATATACCTATCGCTATACTTGCTGCTAAACCAATCAATAATCCTGCTTGGCGAAAAATAGGTAAACTCGTCATAGCAAGAAAAGGTTTATTCACATTATCTACTTTTACCAAATCCATAAATTTTAATACCCTATGTTAAATTAAATATATCAAACCTGCATATTCATAATATCTTTGTATGCGTTAACCAATTTATTTCTAACTTCAAGCATTGCTTGAAAAGACACATTTGCCTTTTGCATCGATATCATCACATCAGATAATTCAACATTTTTAGCGCCTTGTTCAAAAGAAGTTGCTAAATTTTTTGCATTTGATTGTTGTGTATTAACCTCATCAATTGAATGCTTCAATAAATCAGAAAAACCAGTACTAGATGACGTAGCATTAAGTTCTGCATTTTTTGTCTCCATTCCCTGAGCTTGTGATGACATCATTCGAATTTTAGCTAATAACATATCTGGAGTAATAGTATTCACTTTATACCTCGTTTATTTTTTGTACTACTAATATATTTTCTTAATATTCAGAATCACCAGGAATCCGAATGCTGCTTTCTCTAATTTTTGCTAATTTATAACGTAATGTTCTTTGACTAATTCCAAGGCGTTCCGCGGTTTCTTTTCTGTTGCCTTTTAATTCTTTTAGTGTATCAATAATAATATCAAACTCCCTGTTCTTGAGATCATTTCCTAATGAAGTAGGTGCTGATGAATTATTAGCATCCTTGTTTGTGTCAATTGATAAAACATTAGATTTCGTCTTTATATCTTCTTCAATTAAAATATCGTCACTAGTAATACAATTACCAGAGCACATTAATAATGCACGTTGTATCACATTTTCTAATTCTCTAATATTACCCGGCCATGAATGTTTCAATAGTTTATCTTTTGCATCCTCACTTATTTTCGGAGCCATATCACCCAACTCAGTTGAATGTTTGTGAATTAATTTATCACAAATTGGTGAAATGTCTTCAATACGATTTATCAAACTTGAAATATGTAAAGGGAAAACATTTAATCGATAAAATAAATCTTCACGGAAACGTCCTTTTTGTATTTCTTCTTTCATATTTCTATTAGAAGTTGATAAAATCCTGACATCAAGTGCAATTGTTTTAGTGCCACCTAATCGTTCTACTTCACGTTCTTGTAAAACCCGTAATAATTTTGCTTGTAATGACAAGTCCATTTCTGAAATTTCATCTAATAGAAATGTTCCACCTTGTGCTTGTTCAAATTTACCGGGGCATGCTTTATAAGCTCCAGTAAATGCACCTTTTTCATAACCGAACAATGTTGCTTCCAACATATTTTCTGGAATAGCCGCACAGTTTATTGCAACGAATGGTTGATCTTTTCTTTCTGAATTGTTATGAATAAATCGAGCCAAAACTTCCTTACCCGTACCACTTTCACCGGTAATCAAAATTGGAACATTACCTTTCGCTATTTTTTTAGCCGTGCTGGCAAGTATTTTCATAGAATTAGATTCAACAATCATGTCAGTATCAGCATAATCAGTTGAATTGACATATTGACTAACCATATTCACTAATACTTCAGCTTCAAATGGCTTAACCAGATAATCTACCGCACCCATCTGCATAGCTTCAACTGCTTTTTGAATGGTTCCATAAGCTGTCATCAACATTACCGGTAACTGAGGAAATTCTTTTTTTACTTCATTAAGCAATGTATGGCCATCCATACGTTTCATATGAACATCACTCACAATTAAATCGACAACTTTTTTCTGCAACAAACTTAAGGCATCTTCTCCATCTTCTGCGCTTGTTACATCATAACCTGCAAGTTTTAATGTATCGCATAATGCTTCACTTAGATCGTTATCATCTTCAACTACCATAATGGAATTATTTGACATAGTTACCTCAATTAAACTATTTTATATATTAGTCACAGACTGATATGTAATTATTTTCAGTCGTTCGATATTCTCTATTAATATCACCATTTTTAATCGGCCCTGTTCGTTTACCTCGTATCGGTAATTCCATAATAAAACGACTACCTTCACCAGGACAAGATTCAACCAGAATGTTACCACCATGTGCATTTGCAATTGCTGTAACTACCGCTAAACCTAAACCTGTACCATTCAATCTAGTGGTATAAAAAGGTTTGAATATTTTATTTTGTACTTTCTTACTCATACCAGGCCCATTATCAATAATAGCGATTAATAATTTACCTTCTTGTTTGACTTTTGTTTCGACAATAATTTCTCCACCTGTTCCCATTGCTTGTATTGCATTAGTAATTAAATTATTCAAAGCACTCACCAACATTTTCCTATTACCAAATAAATAAACATCTGT
>JBGMQW010000100.1:7726-13450 GCA_048060815.1 Thiohalomonadales bacterium
AATTATTCAAAGCACTCACCAACATTTTCCTATTACCAAATAAATAAACATCTGTAAATTTATTGATTAGGGTGAATTTAGTTTCACTCGAGATTAATTGAGTTTCAGTCGATTCTGTTAAATCATCACAAAGTGTTTTTACAGAAAAATCTTCTTCCGTTACGGTGCCACTTTTGGAATATAGCAACATATCATTCACCAACAAGTCCAGGTCTCCAAGTTTAGCAACAATTTTCTCGCTTATATTTTTTCGATCTTGATCTGACAATTTTTCCCGTTTTAAGGAAGATGCATATAATAAAGCTGAAGACAATGGCGTTCTTACTTGATGTGCTAGTGATGCTGCCATTTCACCCATTGCAGCTAAACGTTGGTGTTGGTTCAAACGGTCTTGTAAGGTCCGCATTTCTGTAACTTCTGTTAAAAGTAAAATTTGACCAGGTTCAGATTCTAATGGGCAAGTTGAAATAGTGACACGACGACCATCAACCAATGAAACTTCATGTCCATCATCATAACGAGGTAAAAATGCACGTTGAATTATTTTAAACCAGGCTTGTTTGGATAATGGTTCACCAAGTAAATCTGCTGCTGCTCGATTATAATCTTGTATAAAACCATGACCATCCAACACAACTACACCACCAGGCAAAACATTTAATAATGATTCAAGACGGTTGGCTATGCATTCTTTTGCTTTTAATTCTTTTACATATTCAGTTTGAGTTTCATTTAATTCATTATTCAATTCTGATACGCGATTTTCTAAATCACGATAGGATTCTGCAAGTTGAACTGACAGACTATTAAATGTGCTAAAAGCCTGTTCTAAATTCTTTTGACCATTGATTTCCTTGTGTTGAACCGATTCCTGCATGAAAATTACTCCAAAATTTAGCTGTACTAAATTTTATAAGAGCAAATATTGTGCCCAAAAATATAATCTAATTATTTCAATAAGATAAGAAGGATATGAAAGGAATAATTTGTTTCACGTCAAATACTTGTCACTTGATCTGCACGATGTAACCCGTATTTACGCATTTTTTCGACTAAAGTTGTTCTTCGCATATGTAATAGTTTAGCGGCATGCGCCACAATGCCTTCTGACTCATCCAGTGCTTGCTTAATTAGATTAAATTCAAGATTGGCAAGGTGCTCTTTTAAATCAATACCCGCAACAGATAATTGGGGCACATGCTCGAAATCCATAGGAATTGCGGTGTTTTCCATAATAGCATTCTCAACTGCTGGGGCTTCAGTTTTATTATTAGGCCCTCTAAACTTTTCAGGTAAATCTGGAATGTTAACAACACCATAAGGATATAAAATTACTAATCTTTCCATTAAATTTGATAACTCACGGACATTACCCGGCCAATGATGTTGACAAAGAGCGCCAATTGCAGCCGGAGTCAGACGAGTCGAACCTCGTTGCTCATGTTCCAACCGTGTAATTAACTCATTAACCAATAAAGGAATGTCTTCTACTCGATGTTTAAGAGGTGGCATTTCGATGGGAAAAACATTTAAACGATAATATAAATCTTCTCTAAAACGACCCTCTGCAATTTCAATTTCTAAATCACGATGCGTTGCAGCTACAATTCTAATATCAGATTTAATACTTTTATTACTACCAACTCGTTCAAAGGTTCTTTCCTGTATTACACGTAGTAGTTTTACTTGCATGGCTAATGGCATGTCGCCAATTTCATCAAGAAACAATGTACCACTATTGGCTAATTCAAAACGACCTTGTCGAGCACTAATGGCACCAGTAAAAGCTCCCTTTTCATGACCAAACAACTCACTTTCAAGCAAATCACCGGGTATTGCACCACAATTAACTGGCACAAAAGGACCGTCTTTTCGAGATGAATAGTAATGTAAATTCCGGGCTACAACTTCTTTTCCAGTGCCAGATTCACCTAAAATTAAAACATTTGCATCAGAATCGGCAACTTGTTCAATTGATTTTCGAACCTGTTGTATTGATCGACTATTTCCGACCAAACTTCTAAATAATTCGGGTTTTCGGTTTAAACCAGTATCATCTTGTGAACGACTATAAACTTCAGACAAATGTATCGCATGAATAACTTGTTTATATTTAAAAGGTATATCAATGGTACCAACAATTTTTGGAACAATTTCTTTTTTAACAGATTTGTTGCTGTCGCGCTCGTGTAATAACAACACAGGTACACCACCAAAGTACAAACGTATCTTGTCAATTTCATCTACTGTAGCGTTGCTATCGTCCAGGCCACCAAAAATAATAATATCGATATCATATTTATCATCCTTATTAATATTGGAATTTTCAAAACTTGATAAATCGTTTATTTCGATTACGGCACAGTAATCAATAAATCGTAAAAATGCGGAAATTTGAGTCCGAGTATCTTCATTTTTATCAATAACAAGTATTGCTGATGACATTATTCAACCCTTAGAATTAATTATTATAATTATAGACACTTACACACTATCTTAGCTGCTATCTTCAACTTGTCAAAATACTGTCAGATCACTGTGAACTCTGTCTAAAAAGTCGGTGCTACATTTTAAAAAATTAAGCCTATCCGCATGATTTTGCTAGAAATTCATAGTAAAATTAATGAAATAAGCTTATAAAATTAAACCGGGTAATTAATTTTGCTTAATTCGGGCAATTTCATTTCTATGTAGCCGGAATATATATTTTTCAAGATAAGTCTGTGATAGTTGTCCAACATTCAGGAATCTTATTGCTAACGTATCAGGATGATCTGAGGTAATAACTTTTCCTGAATATACCATTGGCTCAGGACAATTTTGATTAAAATAAATATCAACTTCAACAAACTGATTTAACTTAAGTGTTTCAGTTGTTTTTATATATAGTGTATCGGCTGATAAACCAACTTCAAAATTAAGGATATTGTTATTTTGTTTGTTGTGTAATGTTCTAGTAAATAATAATATGAGTAAATCTATTTTTGATTCCAGGCGTGATATTTCACTTGGATTACTTTGACTACCATCACTCGATATTGATTTTAATAATTTCGAACTTGGTTGTGTCTCAAGAACATCGAGTAGTTGAATAACTGGTGCATTATTAAAATCAATTTGTTCTGTTTGTTGAAAAGCATCAAGGATATGCCATTGAATAGATAACCGCGTCTCTATTAAAATTTTTTGATCACTCATATCCTATAGTGTAGTTGAAACCACTTACAAATTGAACACATCAATTTTTAATTATTTTGGTGGTTCAAATGATGATAATTGTTGGTAGGCTCCAATAGCATGAACAGTGGAATGAATAGTTGATAACTCGTGAATTGTTTCAATACGAGCTTGTTCACCAAGCTGTAAACTTTCATTATCAAAAGTCAGGACTTGTTGAAGAAAATCCGCGATTTTTGGCAGCATTTCCGAGATAGCATCATGCTCAAATATTTGATTTAGTAATTTTTGCCTTTGTTCTTCTGTTTCTTCGAATAATTGCCATTGTGATTGATGTGCCATATCAAGCATTTTCTCTGACAAAGTCACAACCTGTCTTGCTTTACTGTAAATTTCGAATGATTCCACCTGTTAAAATTTATCCTCTTGTGATATTTTCATATTAATTTGATTGGCCTGGTTTTTCGGCCTCTGGTAATTGGTCCCAGGCACTTTTTATTGATTTTAACAATGACGTTACTTCATCGAGTAAATCAATATTATTATCCAAATTAGCAGTTACCAAACGATGATTAATATAGTCATACAAATCGTCAAGATTTTGCGCTACTTCACCACCGGCATTCAAATCTAAACTTGCACGTAATCCATCTACAATTGAAATTGCCCAACTAATATGCGAGCCTTTCTTCGCGGTATCTCCACGCTCCATATGACCTTTTGCAATCGCAATTTTTTCTATTACTCCTTCCATTAACATCTGGATTAATCGATGTGGGCTTGCTTCCTCGACACCAGCAGCTACACCTACTCGATTATATTGTTGTACGGCATTGTGAAATTTAGCCATATTCATGTTACACCTCACCTATTATTTTATAATTTACTTCGTTAATCTTAATTTAAATTTATTTTTTAACCTGGTTTTCGGGCACCAGGTAAACCGGACAATTGATTACTTAAAAACTCACTGGTTTTTTGCATTTTTCCTAATGATGAATCCAATGCACTAAATTGTTTCATCAAACGTTGTTCTAATTTAGTTAATCGCCTACCCAGGACTTCACGTTGGTTGGTAATATCTTCAAGCCGGGTATTAAAACCTTTATTGCGAGAATTTAATATACCATCAGAATCTGATAATTTATTAATTAATAAATCCAGTTGTTCTGCAGTACCTCGTGAAAATATCACATTATTACGTTTACCCGTATTTCCTGCTAAAACTTTTACTGCTAATCCTTCAACTTTTCTTGTACCTGTTAAAATCTGTCCGGTTCCAATCGCCTCACTTTGTGAAATAGTACCCGCTACATCAAGACCATTAACTCCATGACCGGTATTTAATCCAATATTACTATTTGTTGTATCTGAACTAACAACTTCCACACGAGAACCACTCCCAAATCGATTTGAGGTAATTTCCAGCCTACCGTTATTATTACTAACACTCACTGAAACTCCTGCGTTTGCAATTTTTTCATCGGCGTTTATACGTGTTTGCAATTCAGTTGACAATGCGTCAATGCTATTATAAGTTTTTTCTGTTAAAGAAATCTTATTAGAATTTATTCCATCAATCTTAACTGAAAGAGTATTATTATCTTTATTTATCAATATATTAGGAGTGGTAATACGCTCTCCCGTAAATACTGCCCTAGTTGCTAGTTGAGAAATATTGATCTCATGAGAACCTACTTCAGTTTGATTTGTAACACTGATAAACTCAATTAGAGGGTCTTTGGCAAGACCTGTTTTTGCAAATAGACGAATAACTTCCGGCAAATCTGACTCTATTGCCGCATTTAATTTAGCTTGATCCAGATTTAATTTACCATTTCGTTCTGTATCTATTCCGATTGAAGCCAATGAATTAAATTTCTCATTTACATTTTCAAATGAATTACTTAAATTACGACGTAATTGTCCTACAATACTTCGAATAGATGCATCCCCCGATAACGGGCCAGCTTTTCCAGATTCTGTATTATAACCCGTTAAATCATCGACTACTGCCATCAATTCATTATAGGATGACACAAAGCCGGATATAAATTCAGATACTGCCTGATTATTCAGCTCTACCTGTACATTTACACTGCTATTAGTAACAGCGTAAACATCAAAAGTTACACCTCGAATCACTTCACTGATTGAATTCGAATGATTTTTTATTTCTATTCCATCAATATTAATTTTAGCATCCTGTGCAACTTGCGTTTCATGGACATTCTTACCAGCACCTATAGCTGCAGTTGCATCGTAAGCTAATGACGATAAACCACTTAAATCATTATCGATATTATCATCATCACTGACAGTAATGCGTAAATTATTATTTTCCCCTGTTGCTAATGATGAAAATATTAATCTTGCACTATCACCATCATTAATCACAATGGCATTAATGCCAATTTTTGCATTATTAATGGCGTCACTAATGCCACGTAAATTATTACTTTCTGGTGTTATTTTAACGGTGTGCACAGTTGATTCCGAATTTAAAGTAAATTCATTAGTATCACTGTAACTACCAAACTGAAATGT
>JBGMQW010000101.1:0-11725 GCA_048060815.1 Thiohalomonadales bacterium
TCTATGAAGAAATTAAAGAAAAACTGTTGTTTTTATATAAGCAACAGCGAGTAAATTTAGTTAAATGCACCGAATAAAGCATTTAAACGATAGAGTGATTAAATAAAATATCAAGTTGCCCCCCCTTGATATTATATTCCATTGCGACATAGTCACATCACTTGAACAGTAATATTAATTTTCTTTACTATTGACAATAAGTAAAGAATTGGCTATCTTTACTATAAGGTAATAGTAAAGAGGTGTAAAATGCCAAAAGTTAGTGCAAAAAGACAAATAACAATCCCTATTGAGCAATGTATAAAGGCTCAAATTGAACCAGGGGATGAAATTGAAACCTTTATATTTAATAACCAAATAACCATAGTCAAAAAGGTTAAAGGCTCAGCTAAAGGTATCTTGAACCACATAAAAACTAATAAGAAATACAGTGATAATGAGTCACTACAAGATACTATAACAAATCGACGTAAAGGTGCTGCGTGATATCGATTGATACAAATGTTTTGCTTCGTTATTTATTGGAAGATGATAAAAAACAAGCGGCTTTAGCTGCAAAACTAATTGAAGGAAAAAGACAAATATTAATCACAGATATAGTTTTAGTTGAAACAATTTGGACTTTAAGCGGAAAAAAATATAAATTAAAAAAAGATGATTTAATACTAATTATAGAACAGCTATTTAAAGAGCCAAATATTCTATTTGAAGATGGACAGAGCATTTGGAAAGCACTCTATAGCTATAGAGCGACAAATCCAGTTAAAGTTGGTGCGAAGAAAAAAAATGTTGATTTCGCTGATATTTTAATTTTGGAAAAATCAAAATTCGACTGTAATAAAAAAAATGAACCATTTAGTGCTATGTATAGTTTTGATGTGGCAGCACAACAAATTAAAGGCATCAAAAACCCATAGCAGTGGAATTTATATTTATAAACTAAAGACAGTACGAGACAAACAAATAATTTTCACTATCAATTAAACAGAATATCAAGCTGTCCCCTGGATATTTAGTATATAAAAATATTAATTAGTGCCGCACTGCCCCAAAGTAACCCTTACAGTTACACTCATCTCATTTGAAAACCGAAATAAAATCAAACCACGTATTAATGTCCAACCATAGATAGACGATACCCAAATTATAATTTTCATGTGATCTGAATAGGACTAAAGCAGTAAATCCGGAAGCACCAAGGTTTCCACCGATAACAATCCATAGCTGGCGTTTTAGTAGTATCAGTTGGCCTTGAAGAATAGAATTCTGAAGATTATTAAGCTCGATCGGAAATAATTTTGACATCCATAGATTGTAGTTGACAACAACCCTAAAATCTTAGTTAATACTATACCATGAAGCCCACACCACACCACTCAAGTTTAAATAGCCCTATTTAACCAACGATTTTAAAAACCTCTTTGCTTTTTTACCAAAATTGTTTTATTTTGTATTCTTAAGTTTTACAGAAAATTAACATGGAATTCTTACTAAGATAATAACTAATTTTACTAACTCATAAAGGGAGAAATTATGAAGCTTTTTATTCAACCCGCTGCATTTATTTTTGCTTCTTTGTTGGCTACAACCAGCGTCCATTCACAAACACTTTACAATATTATAGATCTGGGTGATCTACCTGGTGGTTCTGATTTAAGTGCGGCATGGGGAATTAATGATTCGAATCAAATCGCCGGCTGGAGCTTTTCAACTGATGGTCAACGTCCAGTATTATGGGATAATGGCGCAATAATCGACTTGGGCTTATTACCAAATGGACTCAACCGTGGAACTGCAAGTAGTATCAATAATGCCGGTAACATAGTCGGCTTTAGCCAGACTACAACCGGCACCCACGCTACCCTTTGGTACAACGGAGCCATTATCGATCTTGGTGATCTACCTGGTGACACATACAGTAGTGCAACCGGTATAAATAATTCTCTTCAAATCGCAGGCTATAGTTCATCAAGTCTGGCCACGCATGCCTTTCTCTGGGAAAACGGTGCTCTAACTAATCTTGGTGACTTACCAGGAGGCAATATTAAAAGTATTTCGTCTGCCATCAATAACAAAACACAAATAGTAGGTTTCAGTGAAACAGCCACTGGTTTACATGCATTCTTGTGGCAAAATGGGGTGATGACAGATCTGGGCGAATTACCCGGTGGCATTGACCAGAGTATTGCTACTGACATTAATGACAATTCTGAGGTTGTTGGTTACAGCGAAACTACTGGAATGATTAATGCTTTCATCTGGAAAGACAATGTCATGAAAGCATTGCCGGTGTTGGCAGGTTACACCCGAAGCCTTGCGTTTGGAATTAATAATTATGGTTCGGTCGTCGGTGCAACCACACCTCCAGCTACGAATAATAGCCAAGCTTTCATCTATGATACAAAAAACGGCATCGTCAATCTTAATAGTTTAATCGATCCTGCTGATCCATTATTTGGACAATTTACATTAGCTCAGGCAAATAAAATTAACAATACCGGCTCGATTGCTGGATATGGTCATAATGGTACTA
The DNA here is from genome assembly GCA_048060815.1 of Thiohalomonadales bacterium. Taxonomy (GTDB): domain Bacteria; phylum Pseudomonadota; class Gammaproteobacteria; order UBA6429; family Thiohalophilaceae; genus CAYQUC01. The sequence goes on from JBGMQW010000101.1 coordinate 2,534, forward strand.
CTCAAAGAGCATTTTTACTTGTACCAATTGATTATGACGAAGATGGTGTAAAGGATGTTTTGGATCAATGCAAAAATACCAAGGCGGGTTCAGTCATCAATGCAAATGGATGTTCGATAGCTCAACTAGTTCCGTGTAAAGGGCCTTATGGTACAAACATGAATTGGGAAAACCATGGATCATATGTTGATGCAGTAGAAAAAGTCACCGAGGTGTTTCTTGAATCTCGCTTAATTCTCGAATCAGATAAAGACGTTTACATTAACAATGCTAAAAATTCAATATGCGGTATATAAGTTTGATGTTAATCACTCATTAATTATATTAGCGAGAGTATTATTTAACTCTCGCTAATATATTAAGGTTTCTTATCGTTAGTTCAGTTTTACTAACGTACATCCCAGTTATAAAGTAAAAATACAAGCATAAAAGGGCTAGTAATAACATCCCAAATAATTGTGACTGGATAGAGTATAACTAATAGATCTTTAGATCTAAATTCTACCGATTCTTCTTCTTCATCCTCATCCTTATCCTTCACCGGTATGATTATTGTTCTTGATTTTACAAAATAATAATAATAAACTTCTCTTCCTCCGGTTCCAGTGTTAGTAATATAATTCATATAATTTGTCGGTCCTATTGATTTTGATAATTTGAGTGTTCCTCCAGGCCCGTGATCAGCCATCTTTACAAAACTGAAATAAGAAGCATGACCGAATATAGGGTTTGGAAAATCACTGTATTCAGTTTTCAACTCAGTAATATTAACAGGGATTCGATTAGAACTTGTTTCTGGTTTATCGCTACATCCTTTTATAATACCATCGAAATTTAGACCATATCCAGTTTTTGTTTTTATTAATGGTATCGTTAATAAATAGTCGTTTAATGATTCGTTAGTTACATATGCATTCACACATGCATATAAAATTTTTGGCTTTTTGGAAGTATCAAGCTCAGCTTTTTTTATAGCAATAATATTAAATTTTTTATTTATAACTGTTGGTTCTGAGAACGTTTGAGGACGATCTCGATCTATATAGGCACTTAACATATAGGTTGCACAACCATTTAGTAATAATAGGCTTAATAACGCGATTAAAATCGTGCAGGTCTTATATAATTTATAGAAAGAATACTTATTATCAATCATATATGATTTTTATAATCCTGTAACAACAAGTGAATCGAAAAAATCATTTTGTACCTTCCAGGTTCTATTTATTAAACTCTTTTCTGACCTTCCATCCGTACTACTGCCATTAACAGGAATTTGTAACCAAACTAAAACTCCCCGTTCATTCATTTTTGTAAGATAGAATACATAATACCGTACAGAAGATTGATCGTTAAGTTTAAAAGGTTTATTTTTATCAAGAGCTGTTACTTTAAAAACTGCATAAGTTACATCATCACCATGATGCTTAAAATGGTTTTGTACTAAAGACTTATACTGATAAAATTTTATACTTTTAAAAAGTGAATCAAAAAAAGAACTTGCGAAGTCATCTCTAATAATATTATCTCCACCAGAATCAAAAATATTAATACTTCCCATGACTGTTGTATCATCGTACTTTTCAATATTAGCAACTTGCACTGTGAATATTGTTGTATCAGGTAATTCAGGCCCGAAATTTACGATTAGTCGTTTTTTTAATAAATCGAACTCGTTAAATGATATATTTTCAGCTTTAAAAATTGATGGTATATCTACACTAAAATAATGATAAGGTGAAGTATAATTATTGTTTTTAATTTCCCCATTTGTATCTTCCCATGAGGCGTTAGATTCTTCTGTTAAACTACTGCACGCATTAAGCATTACTAAAACAACTAATAAATTAAGAGTAATATAGATATTTTTAGATGAATACATGTGAAATTTTAAATATTATTATATTAATAGATGATTCTGAATACACTACCAGTATGCGTTAATTTACTCGGTTAATGCTACCGTATCCGTCTGGCATGCCACCACATGAGCATGATATTTTTGCATAGGATATGCGTAGTAATATACGCTACAAGTGTCAGAATAACATAATTTTGTTATTAGGCACTGCATCCGAAACGATGCTATTACTCAATAAACCCAACATCAACCGAGGACACCACTATAGTGCAACAGATTACTTCGTCAAATTTTGATCAAGAAGTATTGTGCGAACAGGTAACAATTCTGTATCGGGCGTTGTTTATAATTGTTTATTTCAGTCTTTTAATGGGTGTTTTTCTGGCATACCAACTTAAGGATTTGGTTTCCCATCGTGCTTTAATTATCTGGCTGTTGTCGATGGCCATCCTGGTCGCGATACGAACAGCCAGTTACGTAAGTTATCGGCGGCACTTTAAAATTGAACTCGTCAAAAGGTATGCCGTGTATTTCACTCTGGGTAGTGCCGGTTCCGGAATATTGTGGGGTTGCGCGGGTTTCCTGTTTTTTCCGGAACAAAATATAGAACATCAATATTACTTGCTCATCATTTTTTTTGGGTTGGCGGTTGCAGGTTTGTCTTCGCTTCATGCTTATTTGCCAGTCTATTATGCTTTTTTATTCCCACAATTGTTGCCTGTTATAATTAAAACGATCTCACAGGGTGACTCAATTAATGTATCACTTGGCACGATGTTATTTTTCTTTCTGATTGGCATGGCGTATTTCGGATTCAATTTTAATCGCAGCCTGATGCAATCATTGCGCTTGCGATTTGAAAATGTTGAGCTGGTTAAGCAATTACGTGAACAAAAAGAAGAAGCCGAAAAAGCCAATATAGCCAAGTCTAAATTTTTAGCTGCCGCCAGTCATGATCTACGCCAACCCTTACATGCTTTGATGTTATTTACCTCGGTGTTGGATGAGGCAATTAAATATCCCAAAATTCGTAAGGTTGTCGATAAAATTAATGCCTCGGTGGATGCACTGCAAAGCCTGTTTAATGCCTTACTGGATATTTCACGTTTGGATGCCGGTGTACTGGTTGCAGAAACAACACATTTTAAACTGCAGCCGATGTTTAAAAAACTCGCCAATGATTACAGCCTGGCTACAGAGGAAAAAGGACTCGCACTGGAATTTAAGGAATGTGCATTAGTGGTATTTAGTGATCCAACACTGTTGGAACAAATCATGCGTAATTTAGTCACCAATGCTATTCGTTATACTAATGACGGTACAATTATAATTTCATGTGTCGAAACCGATGACTTTGTGCGCCTCGATGTCACTGATACGGGGATAGGTATTCCAGCGAATAAACACCGCATTATTTTTGATGAGTTTTATCAACTGGGTAATCCTCAACGGGATCGCGGCAATGGCCTGGGGCTAGGCTTAGCCATTGTCGAGCGTATTGCCCGCCTGTTGAACCACCCTATCGAAATACACTCCATACTTGGCGAAGGTTCAACCTTTAGCATCTTCGTTAATAAAGGCGACGTTTCTGAGATACGCAACAACACATTACAATCCAGTGATGCGCAACACGCAATCATTGAAAACCTGACGATCGTGGTAGTCGATGATGAACTGAGTATTCGAGAAGGCATGCAAATTTTATTGCAATCGTGGGGGTGTAATATCATAGCGACATCAACCCTAAACGAAGCCATACAAAAATTAACTGAACATCAGTTAAGACCGGATGGTATTATCGCCGATTTTCGCCTGGCCGGAACGCAAACGGGTATCCAGGTGATTCAGCATCTATATGCCGAGTATGGAGCTCACATCCCGGCACTCATTGTTACTGGTGATATCGAAGTTGATCGGTTGCGTGAAGTAAATGAAAGCGGTTTTCAGCTATTGCATAAACCCGTTGCCCCGACGAAACTTCGGGCGTTTGTAAACAATGTTATGAAAAACAAACAACGTCACGAAAGCAAATAGGAAATGCACTCGCGCTAATCACTGATAGTGTCACGGCTTAGGAATTAATTTCCGATAAACGTATCCCGGCTTGTTCAGCGGCGCGAGCTGCCTTGGTGCGATTATTGACATCCAGGCATTTTAAAATTGCAGTGACGTGCATTTTTACAGTGGCTTCTGCTAAATTCAGCTCCCGGGCAATTTCCTTATTGGCACCGCCTTCTACCAGCAACGCCAATACCTCAAGTTGTCGGGGGGTTAAACCTGTTGTGCTTTTCTGCCCTGAGTTTGAATGAGGACGATATTCATCTTTGATCATTGATGGCGGTATGTATATCCCACCAGATAACACCAGATTTAATGCACTTAACATTACCGAACCCGGTGTGTTCTTAGGAATAAAACCCATTGCCCCCATATCGAGCGACCGTTGCATGTCACTGCGTTTATCCGAGGCTGACAAAATGACCACCGGTGTTGCCGGAAGATGTGAGGCAAAATACGCTAATGCGGTAAAACCATCTTCACCCGGCATTTGCAAATCGAGCAACACTAGATCCAGATCGGGATGTTCACCAGCAAGTTGCAAAGCATTCGGACAGTCAAGCGCTTCTAACACTAGCAACGGCTGTGCGAGATCGTCAAGTACGTGGCGCAAGCCTTCACGGAACAAAGCGTGATCGTCTGCAATAAGTATTTTCATTATACGGCTAGCCTGTGTTGTCGATGACTTTGCTTACCTTAACTGCGAATGAGTTTCATGGATATAGTATCTCGATTGCAATCAGTATCGCAATAGTTGCAAGCTCTCCTTATGAACTGTTGAAATCATTACATAAATTAAGCCAAACAAGTTGGAGCTACTAGCAATAATGACAGCATAGCTCCAACTAATGACACTTGATACCGACTGGCTTACTATTTAGCTAAACCAACATAAATTTTGTTGGTAACATCTGCATTGTTATATAAAATATCATCCCGACCATCACCATTAAAATCACCGGTTAAAATGGTATACAGGCTCCAGTTTTCAGCTGCCGATTGTTTTTGTTCTATTCGACCAAAATTAAACAGACCATCTGCAGTGCCAAGGCCGAGGTAACTGACATTCGCGGTGTTGTTCATGGTGTTCAACAACAGGTCATCCCGGCCGTCACCATTAACATCCAACATATGGAGATCAAATGGACCTTGATTATAAAGTTTATCGCCATCAGCTGGTCCTTTGTCCACGCTGTTTTGAAGCGGCCCAATTGTTAAATTGCCGCTGCCAGTTGCAAGATCGCGATGAATAGGAACGCTAACACGAGTGCTATTCACCCAGACCAGATCTATTCCATTCAAACCATCAACATCTCCGATGACTGTATAATAACCTACCCAACCTCTTGAGGTTGCACGCGAGAAGTTAGGAGTGAAGTCAAAGTAACGTTTTCCTTTGCTATCAATTTTTGATAGCCCAATAAAGACTAAATGATAGTCATATCCTCGGGAATACCAGATCAAATCATCAGTGCCACTATTATCGACATCACCGATTTCCAAATTCCAGGTTATGGTGTTATTAAATAAATTCGCCGATGCAGGATGATCGTCACCCGTTCCTGCTAGTTTAAAGCTGCCATCACCATTGGAAAGACTGACATAAGTTCGATTGTTTCCAGAATCCTTAGTGGTTCCTGAATGTCGATTCCAAATCAAATCATCACCATTTTTCTTGTCAATATTGCCAACTTTAAATTCATAGAGCGATTGTCCCCAATTTCCGGGATGTACCAGTGCAGGCTTTTCCGTGTAGCCAGTAAAAACACCAACGGCATCATTAGGGTTGGATAAAACGATATAGGTAACATTATCAATACCACTCGGCTTGCTCCAGGCCAAATCATCTCGGCCATCATTATTAAAGTCGCCAACTTGCATAGTGAAATCATTCCAGACCGAACCGGCTTGAAGATCGGCAGGCACGGCAGTATGAGTTAATATGCTGCCGGTTTGCATGGCAAATGTTCCATCACCATTGGAAAGCGCAACAATGGTTTCATTTGCAGTAGGCGTTAAGCTATTCCAAATAATATCATCGTGCTGGTCGCCATTGACATCTGCGATTACAGATGTGGCAGGCACACTAATCGGTAATCCCAACGATTGCATAGGCTCAAAGTTAAAAGTCCCTGGCGTAGCCGGTATGGCCTGACAGGTTTTAATATTGTAATTCGTTGTTTCACTAACCGATGCGATACTGCCATCACCTAAATTACGAAAAGTATATGTCAAAGGTGACGCACTGGTTAATTCCGCATTATCAGTGAAATAATCCGCCCAGTTGCCAGTTTTAATCATTGTAATTGTAGCTTGTGCATTACCACCCAGCGAAGTTATTTTTATTTCAGAATTTCGAAGAATGCTTTTTTGTTTAAGACTCATATTTACCTGAATGCCGGCACCGATACTTTCATAAGCAGCCTGCATAGTGGCGCGTATATCTTTTTCACTGGCTGTGGAAGTCATCGAAAACATCATTAATCGACCATACACAACATTTGATACATACACCGGCAAATTATCACGACCAATATTACCCAGGTCTATTTGTTCTTGAAGCTTGGTACCCGCAAATGCATCACTAAAAAAAGCATCAGGTGTTTGCGGAGGTGCTACCACCACTTCAAACATTTTCTGATAAAACTGTGCAGTGATAGTGGTTTTGGATGCATTTTTAGCTACCGAACCTGTTGCTGATGCTTCGAATCCCAAATAGTTTCCGGACAGTCCCATACTTAATGCGGCTGCTTTTTCAGAATGATACGTTTCCATTTTGAAAAAAATAGAACTGGGTGTCGACAAACCTGCAAGTGTGGCCGCACCAATCATCGAACCTCGGGCCTGTTGAACCGTTGCCTGGGTGGGATTCTCCACTCGACGAAAATTATCATTATTGTTCAAACCCGGTATCGACACTTCAATAGCTGAACGTTGAGCAATGGTTAAACCCAGCAAACTTCCCTGACCATCGCGATGACTTTTTCCCTGTATTAATGCACCTGGCCACAATAGTTCGAGATCAGGAGAGAGCATAACGATTTTTTCTGGATTACCAGTTAACGTCACTGGCTGGCTCTGACATAAATACCGTGTATTTGTTTTAGTAACAACTTTTCCATTTTCTTGAATCTCCTCCACATCCAGAGTAACAGGTGCCTCGTCTACAGGATCACCGATTGATTCGGCTGATTTCAAAGGCGGGCTAAACTCCGACCACGATGGTAAGCTTCGCAAATAACCAGAAACATCATCGGCTTGAGCACCAGTTCCACCACCACCGCCGCCACTACACGCGACAAAAAATAATGTCGAGACTGTTGTCAGTGAAATTATAAAATAATTCCGGTATTTGTTCATCATGGCTTGCCTCATAGATTGTTAGGAACACAATTGAATTTTCCTAAATTGTAGACGAACAGTCATATCCGCGATATTGTGCAAAGGTCTACTCCGCCCCATACTTTAGTCGGCATACTCGGTGTTATATAGGAGTCTCATCAGTGGTTTAAACCAAAATAAATTACAAAATTAAAAATCAACACTCTACAATTTCGCAACATACAAAAGCTTTTCGGCTGCTTGTCATAAGCATTAAGCTTTACTTAACACCTGAATAACCAGGATATTAAATAACACATTATTCGGCTATTATAAAAACACGATACTTTTATTTTTTTCAAGGAAATCCATATGGAATCCAATATACAGAAAAAAATTGACCATGTTATTGTGTTAATGATGGAAAACCGTTCTTTTGATAATTTGTTAGGTTGGTTATATGATGACACGGAACAGCCAAAGCATTTTTTACCGGTACCTGATAAATCTTTCGATAAAATTAATCACTATAATGGTCTTAGTGGTTTAAATTATTCCAATCCTCTTGATCTCAATAACCCTGATAGCGCAATAAAAATAAAAAAAGGCGTTACAAACTTTCAAATTCCAAACCCTGATCCACATGAAGAATTTAAATACATGAATCGCCAGTTATTCGGTTTAGAAATTAACACTAAAACACAGGGTTGGTTGCCTAAAGAGGAAGGTATTAAGCCTGGTATGCAGGGATTTTTATCCGACTATATTACCGCCAAATGTTCAAGTGAAAAAATCGCACCGCAAATAATGCAAACTTATACGTCAACAGACCTGAGTGTGATGAGCGCAATATCGAAAAAATATGCTGTATCCGATAATTATCACGCCTCAACACCAACACAAACATGGCCTAACCGAGCATTCATGCATGCTGGAACTTCAAACGGTAAAGTCAATAATTTTCCATACTTTCCACACAACAGTAATACCATTTTTAATGTTTTTGAAGATGCAGGACATAGCTGGAAAGTATATAAATCAAGTAAAATTATTCCTTCATTAACTCGAATTCAAATGCGAAAATTATGGCTGCCAAAATTTAATGATAATTTTTCGACTGTCGATAAGTTTATTAACGATTGCAGCAAGGGAATGCTACCGGCATATTCTTTTATTGAACCGAGTTTTGTTGTTGAAAAAGGAAATAATGCCACTAGTGAACACCCTCCTGCCGATGTTTGTAGTGGCGACCATTTTTTAGAAACAATATGCAATGCGGTTGTACAAAGCCCGGTGTTCGATAAAATTTTATTTATCATTAATTTTGATGAACATGGTGGCTGCCCTGATCATGTCCCGCCTAAATGGACAGCAGTTGCGCCGGATGATGAAAGTAAACCGGGTAAACATGGTTTTAATTTTAATCGTTACGGCGTTCGTGTGCCGGCCATTTTTATCTCACCCCATATTCCTGAATCAACCTGTATACGCGCTAATGGTGATCCCTGGAACTGGGATAAATTAAATAAACCTTTTGATCACACTTCAATACTAGCCATGCTACTTGACTGGAAAAAAATTGATCGTAACAATTTATTGGGTGAGCGGGTACAAACACAGGAAAAACATGCCTTTGATAATTTACTCTCAGGTGATAATCGAACTGACCGACCACAATTCAAATCACTTTGTAAAATTAACAAGCAAAGTATTTTTCAACGAATAATTAATTTTATATTAAACCTATTGGGATTATGTGGAAAAGGATATTCATTAACATCACTACAAAAAAGCATACTTGTGGCTGATTTACATTTTCGAAAAGCGCAAGCGCTCGAATTTCGTGTTGATGTAATTATAGAACAAGATGAAATTGATGATTTACTTAAGAATATTAAAACGGAAGAACAAATGTTGGCACACTTTGAATCTTTATATTAAACACATTGATA
>JBGMQW010000101.1:11825-13340 GCA_048060815.1 Thiohalomonadales bacterium
GGACTAGACTAGACTAAGTTTAATGAAACAAGTCAATATACATGATGCCAAAACTAATTTTTCGAAATTGGTTAATGAAGCTGCTCATGGAGCTGAAATAATCATCTCCAAAGCTGGAGTTCCTCAAGCTAAACTTGTGCCTCTGGATAAAAAACCTCCAAGAGTTAAAGGGTTATTGAAAGGTAAAATTAAAATTTCTAGTGACTTTGATGCACCATTGCCAGATGATATATTGAAAATTTTTTTATGAATCTGCTTATCGATACACATATTTTGTTATGGTAGTTAAATGACGATGATAAACTATCAAATAAGGCAGAAAAATTAATATCGAAAACCGAAAACAATGTAGTGATTAGTGCTATTTGTGCTTGGGAAATTGCAATTAAACATTCCTTGGGTCGTCTCGAAATTGATATTGATAAAATACCAGATGCGATAGTTGCATCCGGATTTTCAATGTTACCAATAACAATACAGCACGGGTTAAATGTTACTACACTACCTATGCATCACAACGATCCTTTCGATAGGCTTCTGGTTTCGCAATGCATGCTTGAATCAATGCAGTTAGTAACACATGATAAAAAAATTCAAAAGTATGGTGATTTTGTATTGCTTGTTTAATTGCATTTATCGTGATAATGGAATCCTAGATTCAATCTAATACATGTATCCAACAATTCTATTTGATTAACCATTCTAATTGTCTGAATTCTTGGTTAAATTTCTCAAAAACTAGATAATTTAAGTACAATAGTTTTCTCAGTATTGTCTCATGGATGAAGTTAAAATTGATGTAATTTCTCCCCCTCATTAATGTTCTCATCTTTGTATATTACAATCTAATAATATTGTTTTCATATATAATTATTGTTAAGAGTATTTATTATTAACATTAAATATGTGTATTTTGTACAAATTAGTGTTTTAATAATTACTCAAAATTAATATAATTAATTTCGTAGACTGACCGACTAGTGCTAATTGCCAAATCATTTGCATCGGAATCGCTATTATAAAATTCGAACTAGTACACTACGATTACTAAAGGCAGTCTTTAAAAAAATTTAATTAAAAATCTGAGTATAAAAATTAATGAGTTCAATGACAGGGATAAGTCTAAAATTTTCGTATATTGATAAAGGCATAGTTCAAAATGATACTCATAATTATCATCGAGTGTGTTATATATCAGCAGGTGATGACAGCCTGCGCTATCAGCAATATATTGCAAATTCATTAAGTCTTATCGCAACTTCCGTAGCGCAGTGCGACAAAATATTAGATGATATAAAGCAATTTGAGGAAAGTGATCGATATTTATTGATAATTAATGGCACCAATGTGGAATTTATCGTCGATCGAATAAATGTTGTTCAAGTAATTAAATTAAACAACAACTCATGGGTTAATCAAGCTGATGGGCGTTTTTATTTATATACCATAAAAAAAGCTTTTCAAGGTTGGCGAGACTTTCTAAAAATGCCTGAATCAATTGATACCGTTCATGAA
>JBGMQW010000102.1:0-13274 GCA_048060815.1 Thiohalomonadales bacterium
TTAATATTGTATGGATTCAATATTAAGTTTTACCACTATCGCATTTTTACTAGTAATATCTCCTGGGCCGAATGGAGCTTTAATTTTTAAAACTGTTTCCACTCTGGGGACTAAAATTGCATTAACAAATATAATAGGGTTAGTATCAGCAACCTTTATACATGGCGTATTATCCATATTTGGACTTTCAACCCTAATTAAAAATATACCAACTTTATTCATTTTTATTAAAACACTAGGAGCATTATATTTATTTTATATCGGACTAAATGCTATTTTCAATTCAATAAAAGATCATAGAAAAATCAATCATCGCGATGAAAAAAAATCTGGCTACACAGGATCAAACAACAAAATTAAATCAAGATTTGTAGAAGGATTTTTAACTCAAATACTAAATCCAAAAGTATCAATATTTTATTTGGCTGCTTTTCCACAGTTTATTGATTTTAAAAATCCTGATTATATTTTCTATTCTTTTTTATTAGTTTCTATTCATGCAGCGATTATTTTTTCTTGGTTTACCTTATTTGTAATTATTTATAGAAAAATAAGATCGCATTTCACACATAAAGGTTTATTGGTAAAGTATACTCAAGCATTTAGTGGTTTTATATTAATATATTTTGGTGTGTTAATTTTGTATCATGGTTAAGCTATATGTCAGTAAATTTAGTTCTAAGTTTATAACAGTCACAGGCGGCGAGTCTTTCATGTGGTATCAAAAATTTAATTGTATATCTTTGACTAACAATAGAATTATCTAATGCGCTTCATCCCAATTTTTACCAATACCAATATCAACAATTAACGGTACATCCAGATTAGCTGCCGAGGTCATTGTGTGGTTTATTGTTTTGATAATGCTGTCGACTTTATCATTCACTATTTCAAAAACCAGTTCATCGTGTACTTGCATTATCATTCTGCAATCGAGTTGTTGTTCCTGAATTAATGCATCAACATTGATCATCGCACGTTTAATAATGTCGGCGGCGGTGCCTTGCATTGGTGCGTTAATTGCGGTTCGTTCGGCATATTGTCGGCGCATGGCATTACTGGCTTTAATGTCACGTAAATATAATCGTCGGCCAAAAATTGTTTCGACGTAACCATTTTTTCTGGCCGTTTCTCTGGTTTGTTCCATGTAATCTTTTACACCGGGATAACGATCAAAATATAAATTAATGTAGTCCTGTGCTTGGGTACGGGTAATATCGAGTTGTTTGGCTAAACCAAATGCCGACATACCGTAGATTAAACCAAAATTAATGGCTTTGGCTTTACGACGGTGTTCTTTGTTGACGGCTTCTTTTGCTATACCAAATACTTCACTGGCAGTAGCACGATGAATATCTTCACCGGCTGCAAAGGCACTCAATAGACCTTGATCTTTTGATATGTGTGCCATAATTCGAAGTTCAATTTGAGAATAATCTGCAGCTACCATAGTGTAACCATTAGCAGGTTTAAAGGCTTGTCGGATACGCCGTCCTTCTTCTGATTTAACCGGAATGTTTTGTAAATTAGGGTCACTCGAAGACAATCGACCAGTTGCTGCAACGGCTTGTCGGTATGAGGTGTGCACCCTGCCCGTTACCGGGCTTACTTCTGCCGGTAATTTATCGGTATAGGTTGATTTTAATTTACTTAAACTTCGAAATTCTAATATTAATTTTGGTAATGGATAATCATTGGCCAGTTCAACCAATACTGACTCTGCGGTTGATGGCTGGCCTTTAGGCGTTTTACTGACAATTGGCAAGCCTTTCTTTTCAAATAAAATAACCTGCAATTGCTTTGGCGAGGCGACATTAAATTCTTCACCCGCTTCTGCATATATTTCTTGTTGTAACGCTTCAATTCGAATGGCTAATTGTTTGCTTTGCGCGTGCAGCATATTGACGTCAATCAATACACCCAGGCGTTCCATGCGTGATAGTACTGGTATTAAAGGCATTTCAATGTCCTTTAAAACGGACACTAACGGCTTTTGCTTTTGGATTAACGCCCATAATGTTTGATGTAATTGTAATGTTATATCGGCGTCTTCTGCAGCATAAGGTGCTGCTTGTTGTAGATCGATAGCATCAAAGGTAAGCTGTTTTTTACCTTTACCGGCAATGTCTTCAAAATGTATTGTTTTATAGTTTAAGTATTTTAGTGATAAAGAATCCATGTCGTGTCTTGTCGCGGTGCTGTCTAAAACATAAGATTCCAACATACTATCAAATTCGATTCCTTGCATTTCAATGTCATAATTCATTAATACGTTCATGTCGTACTTTAAATTTTGCCCTACTTTTTTCAGCTTTGGATCTTCTAATAAAGGTTTTAATATAGCTAACACTTCATCTCGCTCTAGTTGTTTTGGCGCATTTTCATAGTTATGCGCCACTGGAACATAAGCGGCTTCTCCAACTTCAACGGCAAATGAACAACCGACAATTTTTGCTTCCATGTAATTTAAACTGGTGGTCTCTAAATCAAATGCAAATAATGTAGATTCCAATATTTTTTTTATCCAGCTGGATAAATCATTTTTGGTTAATATCGTCTGATAATTTGTATCGTCTAATTTTGGCCGGGATTTTCCTGATGCTGTTTTTGAATTATTTGATGAACCAATACCACCGTTTTTTATCGCCTCTGCTAACCATGAATTAAATTCAAATTGTGAAAATAAATCTCTAAGCAAATCATTGTCGGGTTTAGTTCGAAACAGGGTTTCAGGTGATTCATCCAGCTCAACATCACATTTTATGGTGACCAGTTGCTTTGATAGTGGTAAAAATTTCAGACTGTCGCGCAGATTCTCACCGACCTTTCCTTTAAACTCGACTGCTTTTGCCATTACGGTATCAACCGTTTCGTATTCGGTTAACCATTTCACTGCTGTTTTTGGCCCAACTTTCGGTACACCGGGTATATTGTCGGAGGTATCTCCAATTAGTGTTAAGTAATCTATAATTTGATCCGGTCGTACACCAAATTTTTCTGCAACCCCTTTTTCATCCATTGCTGTATCGGTCATGGTATTGATTAAACTGACGTATTTATTGACTAATTGCGCCATATCTTTATCACCAGTAGAAATCACGGTGTGCATTTTTAGTTTTGTGGCTTGTTCGGCGAGTGTCCCTATTACATCATCGGCTTCTACACCCGGAACACATAAAATGGGAAGACCCATGGCTTTTATGGCATCGTGAATGGGTGCGATTTGCTCGATTAAATCTTCTGGTGTTTTAGCGCGATTCGCCTTATATTCTTTATACATGTCATTACGAAACGTTTTACCTTTGGCATCAAATACCACCACCATATTTTTTGTATCGTAAGCATCTAATAAACTCCGCATCATATTAATAACGCCATAGATTGCGCCAGTGGGTTCATTATTTGAATTACGGAACTCCGGCATCGCATGATAGGCCCGAAATAAGTACGATGATCCATCGACCATAACAAATGGTTGCGCTTTTGACATAACAAATATCCTGGTTCAAAAATGACATTATGCCACTAAAATTAGTGTTAAACTTTAACTTAGCAGTGTTTTTAATATTTCAAAACAGTCAATTAAAACATCGGTAAAAAATGATATGAATAACAAAAATAAAATTAATCAACGGGGAACAAGGGCCACTCATGATGCTACTTTATCTCGTGAATCGTGGAAAATTTTCCAGATTATGGCTGAGTTTGTTGAAGGATTTGAACGGCTTGCCACAATTCGCCCATCAGTGAGTATTTTTGGTTCGGCTCGAATTGATCCAGCACACCCTTATTATAAGAAGACTGTTGAAATTGCCCGATGTTTGTCCAACTCCGGATTTTCAGTTGTTAGTGGTGGCGGCCCAGGAATTATGGAGGCTGCCAATAAGGGCGCATTTGAAGGTAAATCACCCAGTATTGGTTTAAATATTGAACTACCGCACGAGCAAACTGATAATCCCTATCAAGATATTTCGCTTACTTTTAAGCACTTTTTTTCTCGTAAAGTGATGTTTGTGAAATATGCCTCTGCCTACGTGGTGATGCCAGGTGGTTTTGGTACACTGGATGAACTAGCTGAGATTTTAACCCTGATACAAACGGGTAAAAGTCGTAAAATTCCAATAATACTGGTTCATCGACCTTTTTGGGAAGGTCTGATAAAGTGGTTTGAAGATGCGTTAATTAAAGACCAAACCATCCACCAGGATGATTTAAATTTATTCCAGATTTTGGATGATCCCGAAGAAATTGCAAATGCAATATTTAGTCATTATGAACATCGCGGATTTGAACCTTCGGCTGAAGAAACTGAACAAATGTTAGGCTTATAAAATGAAAATACATTATTTTAAAATTACTTTTTTAATGGCTCTATTTTTATTACAGGAAAATTTGAGTTTCGCGAATGACGTACTGCCGCCACCACAAATGTCTCAACAGAGTAAAAGTCCAAAAAAATCTACTCCAATAATAACGCCACCAGTAGATCAGGATAAACCAATAGAAACTCAAAAGCAGTTTCCAACTCCGGAACTGGTCATTCGCTATAAAGATGGTGCTAAAATCGAAGAATATCGTCTTAATGGCCAATTACGTTACTCAAAAATAACGCCAAAATCAGGACCGGCTTATTATTTAATAGACTCGGATGGTGACGGTATATTTGATATGCGCAATAATGATTTGGTTAATCCACCTATCCAGCAGTGGTTGTTATTTACCTGGTAAAAATATAAAAATACATTTCTTGGCGTTCTTGGCGCCTTGGCGGTTCAAACCAAAAGCATTTCTGGCTCATTTTCATCTTAACGAATATAATACTGGTCTTTATTTCTTAGCCAATTACATCTATGTCCGTTTATACCAGTATTGAACAGTCGGAGCTTGAAGACTTTTTGTCGCATTACACACTAGGCGATTTAGTGAGCTTTGAAGGTATTAGTGCAGGTATAGAAAATACTAACTATTTCGTTTATACCAGCACTGGTAAATTTGTATTAACCATTTTTGAAACTGTTAAGGAACACGATCTCCCTTATTTTCTGGATTTAATGGCCTATCTGGCCGAGCATAACTTTCCAAGCGCGCATCCTGTCGCCGATGATACTGGACACTACCTGCGGAAATTAAAAAGTAAACCTGCAGCATTAGTTCATAAATTACACGGATCACACATTAAACAGGCTAATTTACAACAATGTCAGGCAGTGGGTAAAGCACTTGGCCACATGCATGCGGTCGGACAACAGTTTACCGGCCAGCGTGATAATCAACGTGGATTTAAATGGTGGGGTGATAGCAGCAAAAAAGTCATCAACAAATTACCAAAAGAACAACAGGTTCAACTGCAAACTGAAATCGAATTTCAAAATCAACACCAGAACGAAATGCTACCACGCGGTGTAATCCATGCCGATTTATTTAGAGACAATGCGTTATTTAATGAGGATAAGTTAACCGGTATCATCGATTTTTATTATGCCTGTAATGACATCCTGGTTTATGATCTTGCAATCACAGTAAACGACTGGTGCGTTCAAGAGGATGGAGAGCTTAACAACGAACAGGTTGTTGCTTTGGTAAACAGCTATCAAACTGAACGCCCGCTGAACCCATTAGAAATAAATAGTTGGCCAGCTATGTTACGTGCAGCAGCATTACGATTTTGGTTATCACGTTTATTAGATTGGCATTTCCCGCGTGATGGTGAATTAACGCATTACCATGATCCAGAAGTTTTTCAGCGTATTTTAACTTCACGAATTGCACATCAAAACACGCTTTCGGCTTAGAGTAACCCTGTGGATAACTCTGTGGATTAGTTTCTAACCATATGATGTAAAAAACAATTATTAGGGAATACCCCTAGTTTAATTGTTTAATTCAAATTACGATAAATCAATAGAAAACAACAGTTTATGTTTATTTTTATGTTCAATTTAACAGTATTACAAATTTATGACACTAAGTTTATGATTTTAAAGCATTGTGAATAACCTTTGTAAAAATACAATAACTCAAACTCAACTACATTTTATAAACTGTACTAAAAGATAGTAAAAAAATAATGTCAGATCAAGCTAACCGAAAATATATTTACTATTTTGAATCAATTAGCCGTATTACCGGCCATGTAATATCCTGGTTTACTATTATTATGGTATTCATCACCTTTACTGTGGTGGCACTCCGTTATGGATTTAATATTGGCAGCATCGCACTTCAGGATTCCATAGGTTATTTTCATGCTTTTATCTTTATGGTGGGTGCAGCTTATACCCTGAAAAATGATGAGCATGTTCGAATCGATATATTTTATCGCACAATGTTACCCACACAACAGGCCTGGGTCGATTTACTCGGTAGTGTGTTTTTATTAATTCCAATGTGCCTGTTTATTTTTATTGAAAGCTTTGATTACGTGATGAAATCCTGGGCCATTCAGGAGTCAAGTCCCGAGGCAGGTGGATTACCGTTTGTTTATATATTAAAAACGTCAATTTTAATTATGCCGGTGCTGGTTTTACTTCAGGCTTTTGCGATTATATTACAAAAAATTGAGTTTCTACGAAAAAGGCGTAACACATAATGCCTGAAATTATGGCCGTTTTATTATTTGTTACCATTTGCATTGTATTGTTATTTGGTTATCCCGTGGCCTTTACACTCGGTGGTGTAGCATTAATTTTTGCTGGAATTGGCACACTCACTGGTACCTATGATGATCATCTGGGTTTCGTCCCCAGTCGATTATTTGGCATTTTATCGACTCAAATCTTATTTTCGGTACCATTGTTTGTGTTTATGGGCATCATGCTCGAGCGCAGTAAAGTCGCAGAACAATTACTCGATACCATGGCATTATTATTTGGTCCAATTCGTGGTGGACTCGGAATCTCGGTAATAATAGTAGGAATGCTATTAGCTGCAAGTACCGGAATTGTTGGTGCCACGGTTGTTACCATGGGTTTATTATCATTGCCGACAATGCTTAAACGCGGATACGATCCAAAAGTCAGTAGCGGTATTATCTGTGCTTCTGGAACACTCGGACAAATTATTCCTCCCTCAATTATATTAATTCTATTGGGGGATGTCATTAGCACTGCGAATCAACAAGCGCAAAGTGCCTTAAACAATTACACCCCGGAGCCTGTTTCAGTTGGTGATTTATTCGCAGGCGCATTACTACCCGGGATAATTTTAGTTTTACTTTACATCCTCTATGTAATATATCTCGCAATATTTAAACCGAAATCTGTACCGGCATTACCGAAATCAGAGAGAAATTTAAGCACACAACAGCTTGTCAAAAGAGCCGTTACCGTATTACTACCACCACTAGGACTGATTGTTGCCGTACTTGGTTCTATCCTGGTTGGTGCAGCAACACCCACCGAAGCTGCATCGGTCGGTGCGGTAGGTGCAATTTTGTTAGCACTGTTTCAAAAGCAATTAAATTTCTCTATTTTAAAACAGGTTATGCGAAACACCACTCGGGTAACATCAATGGTGTTTTTAATTTTTATCGGTGCTTCAATTTTTTCATTGGTATTTCGCGGCTTTCATGGTGACGAAGCGATTGCTGATTTTTTGTCAAACTTACCCGGTGGTGTGATTAGTGCCATGATTATCGTTATGTTACTGATGTTCCTTCTGGGCTTTATACTCGACTTTATTGAAATCACATTTGTGGTGGTGCCCATTGTTGCCCCGATTTTACTCACCATGGGGCTTGATCCAGTTTGGCTTGGGGTTATGATAGCGATTAATTTACAAACATCTTTTCTAACGCCACCATTCGGATTTTCATTATTCTACTTACGCGGTGTTGCACCAGAATCACTTGCGACAAGCGACATCTACAAAGGAGTGATCCCATTTATTGTTATACAAGTGACCGGATTAGTGATATTGTCAATTTGGCCAAGTCTGGCAACCTGGTTACCTGGTGTGATTTATAACTAGTTCTTTAAAATACAATTATTATGACAACTAAAATCACAAAATCTGAATCCGAATGGCAACAACAACTCACCGAAGAACAATATAGTGTTACTCGCCAACACGGTACTGAGCGTGCCTTCACCGGTTTATATCATGATAGTAAAGAACAAGGCATCTATGCCTGTGTTTGCTGTGGTATGAAGTTGTTTGACTCGGATTCAAAATTTAACTCTGGCACAGGATGGCCAAGTTTTTTTCAAGCACTAACTAAAAATTCGGTTGAAGAAACTGTTGATAATAGTGCCAACATGACACGAACTGAAGTTCACTGCCCAGACTGTAAAGCACACCTTGGGCATGTTTTTCCGGATGGTCCACAACCAACAGGATTACGCTATTGCATTAACTCTGCGTCATTAACATTGAACAAAAAATAAGGATTTATAATGGACTATACGAAAGGGATCTTTTTTAAAATATTGCTACTTGTATTTTTCACCCAGTTTAGCTACGCATCTGAATTTGATCCTTGTACCGATATTGTCATCGACCAAAGTACCAACATAGCATACGGTGCATATGGTGCGCCCTATAATGGTGAATTTACCTGTTATCGTGATGCTGAAAAAAAATTACCCACTATTAAACGTAAATTTACCGACGGTGTCGCTATCGGAGAACATTTTTGTTTTGATGATAAAGGCATTCCCAAGTGGGTTATTGTTTACCGTAATGGTAAACGATGGAAACTTGATATCTTCGCAAAACGATTTAATAAACCTAAAGATAGCAATTTACCAGACAACTATATATTTACCGCTTGTGATGCATCAGAGTGGACAAAAGACTGGTGTGAAAAAGCCGATTTTAAAGATTGTCTTCCAGAATAATAACTACACAATATTATTTTTATACCTAGCCTGTAGCATATAAAAAATAGTAATATCAAACTCGCATTTTTTTCAACATTTTAAGAATTTTTTCATTGATTTATTGTCTACCTAGTATTACTAATAATATATTATTAATACGGTTTCTAATCTCATAAACACAATAAGGTATTTTCATCGATTTTATTGTCTATACTTCTGAATTATGAAAACAAGATTTATACATGTACTTATACTAGTATTGTTTTTATTCCAAAACACATGGGCAATGGAACAAACATTTCTAGTTTTTTGTGATCAACAAGAATCATCACAAGAACTTGAGCAACACAATCATGATGAAAATAACGCTATAGTACATGATTATTCTATTTGTAATGACTGCTGTAATATAAGTTCACCACTTGTAGGAATTACTCAAAGTTCGAATTCGAATAATTTTTATTCTGAACAACACTATAACAAAATAGTAATAAATAATTTTCAATCAATAAATAAAAAACCTTCAACGCCTCCACCTATAGTTTAATAATTTCTATCTACACGTACGTTTGCGTGTTGTGGCTGTTATCACGATAGATATCGTCCTACGTCACTTTTCATCTTCCTTGATTCAGGATGGACTCAAGTTAACTATCTTAGGGATATTTTTATTGCATAGCAGTGCCCTGGAGGGTCAAATGAATACTTTAATTAAAACATCGAAAAATCTGATAAAAGTAACATTAATTTCATCGCTATTATTCGCAGTAACAACAGCGTATGCAAAGCATTCAATTAAGATTGAAACTGTAGCTTCTAAATCTGCAAAAATAATTAATGTTTCTACCAGCATGCTTGGAAATTCACTTTACATTAGAGGGAAACTAAAACATCAGCCCGGTAGTAGTTTAATTAAACGAGGGAAGGTAAAAATTGAATTGCTAGATGCGGATGGTAAAGTGTTAAAAACAGTAATCACTAAACAGCGTCGTCATACACATTATGTCAATAGAGATTATAAGTTTTCAACAAGTATTCCTGTTGAGTCACATAACGTCAGTATGATTAAAGTTCAATATGAAATGCCAACAGATAAAATACATTAATTAGAGGTATTACCAACCCACGATAAATATATTATCGTGGGTATTTAGTGTATTAATAATCCAGTAGTATTAATTTTTGCGCGTATTTTTCGAAGCATACTCAATAATCCAAAATAACTTCGATCAAAATACATTTGGTCCAGTAACATCCCATCGATGTGCTTTACGGCATTTTTCATTTGTCCAATTGGTTTTTTAGGCATAGACTGCATTATTGAAAAATCGTAAAAATCTTTCTCAAATGGCGCTATTATCCATAAATACATTTCTTGTACTGCAGGAAAAAATTCTTGTTGATATTGTTCAAAAGACAGTGATTGATTAATTATATTCAAATCACGATAGGCTAAATAAAGTTGTTCCGCATCACTGGTAAATAACCGGCTTACTTTACTAGAAAAATCAGGCTGTAATTGATGGATACAGCCAAAATCAATTAATGCTATGGTGTTATTTTCACAAAAAATAAAATTACCCGGATGCGGATCGGCGTGTAATGTTTTTAGTTCATGTAATTGAAAACAAAATAAATCAAATAATAACTGACCCATTTTATTACGTTGTTGCTGGTCTGGATTGTTGTTCAACCATTGGTTTAAATGTTCACCTTCCAGGTACTCGGTGGCAAGTACCCTGGTGCTGCAATACTCCGTAAAAACATCAGGCACTTTTATGTTAGGTAGTTTCAGATTATTCGCAAACCAGCGGGTATTCTCTGCTTCCAGCCGATAGTCGATCTCGAGTTCCAGTTGTTTTTGAACACGGTCTAATACTGTATCGATAATGTCATAACGTGGTAAAAATGATGTACTAAAGGACAAGGATTTCATAATACCACGCACCAGTTTCATATCACTTTGAATACTTGCGGCTATGCCGGGGTATTGGATTTTAATAGCCAGTTCCGTTTTATTTTCAATTTGGGCGCGATGAACCTGACCAAGACTCGCGGCAGCAAAGGCACTGGAATTAAAGTATTTAAAAATTTTCTCGGGTGTTTGCTTAAATTCTGCTATAAATGCTTTTCTAATATGAGCACGATTAAGTGGTGTGACCTCATAACATGCTTTTGCCATTTCGACTTGAATGCTTTTAGGTAACATATCAAGTTCCATACTCATCATCTGGGCTATTTTTAATGCTGTACCACGTAGTTGCATTAAGGTATTAATTAAAATTTTACCCACATCCTGTTCATGATGGATTTTATTTTGTGTATTTTGTTGTTTCGTTCTAAACGGTTTTTTACTGACGTGTGCAACATGTTTCATGCCAATAAAAGCCGTTGTTTTCACGGTAATAGCGGCACGTGATAATTTACCAGTGGGGACTTTTTTATTATTCATTTATTCTGGTTCGGGTTTAGAATTGAAATTACCCACAGTCAGCAAATTTTTAAAAAAACCGTTTTGGGGATTCATGGCGCGAAACATCTGACTTTTGAGCATAAAGCCTAAAAAATCTGTAGTGCGGTTAATGATTCCACTTTTTAGCAAACTCATACCCAGGTTTAAGGTCATGTCGATAAATTGTGTAGTTTCGTGAAATTCATCGGATTCATCTTTAATCCAGAAATGTAGAACGCCAATAAAATATTCACAAATAATATCCGGTAACACAGATTGAAACGGGAAACCGGCTATTTCATCTTTTGCAAAAGATTCATCCAGAAATTGCGCTATCGTAGTTAACAAAGCTTTTCGAACTGGATTCGTATCACCAAATAAAAACATTGGAGATTGAAATAACAGTGTAAAACTTTCAGCGACAAATTCACGATCGACCAACATAACAGTCAAATAGTTGTCGAGTAAAACCTGTAATTTCTCCTGTAAGTTATACTCTTCAAAATCTTCGATATCCTGCAATGCCAATACCGCATCTGTGGCACTAATCTCATAATATGCGACCAGTATTTTTTCCTTGGTTGGGAAATATTTGTATATCGTGGCATCACCAATTTCGGCAGTACGTGCAATAGTTCGCATGGTGACTTTGTTATAACTATTCTCGCTGAATAACTCGACTGCGGTTTTAACAATTTTACGTTTAGTTCGTTCTTTATCTTGTTTTGATATTTTCATCTTTTTACACTAACCATATTATCTATCGATAAAATTACAATATATCTACTTTAATAGATAGTAAATATCATAAATAGCTTGAAGTCAAGAAAATAATCGTCTAAAGTAGATTTACTATTAATAATATTGATTTATTAACTATTTTATTAATCCATTTTATCCATTAAAAGGAGAAACCAAATGCAATTATGGCGCTATAGTGGGATTTTATTAATTTTTACCGGTGTAATACATAATTCCATCGGAATCTTTCTAGGCTGGGATTTTTTACTCGCGATAGTTAATGACGGGCTGTGGAACACTATCGCACTTCCTGCAACTCCAGGGGCAGAACATACCCGTGCTGAATTACTCTGGTTTTTAATGCTGGGTTTTACCTGGATGATGCTCGGTGCAAAATTTCATGCTGATATTAAAACACAACAAAAACCACTATCCATAATGTGGGGCTGGCTGATATTAGTGCAAGGTCTGGTCGTTGCTATACTATTTCCACAGACAGGTGCATGGTTTTTTATTCCACAAGGATTAATCATTATTTTCGCATATTCAAACCCATTTCATTTTTCAACTTATTTCCGAGGTAATTAACCTGAGCTGAGTAACAGAAAAATAGTAGCCGGATTTAATATGCTAATTCCTTATGCAAACTTTAAGTAATATAGTATATTAATATGAACTCAAAAAAGTTATTCTTTTCAGGTTTCGGGACTAAAACTAAAACATTAACAGGAAATCATCTATGAAATCGATACCAGATAACATAATTAGCCCGCCTAAAGACTATTTTATTGTTAAAGATGGCGTCCAATATGCTGGAACTCACTTACTAGTTGATTTATGGAATGCGAAAAAACTTGATGATATCAGTTATATTGATAAAACCATACGCGAGTGCATTATATCGTGTGAAGCAACACTGTTGCATATTCATCTGCATCATTTTACATCGAGCGGCGGTATCTCCGGTGTCGCGGTTTTAGCAGAGTCCCATATCAGCGTACATACCTGGCCAGAGCGAAATTATGCCGCATTCGATATTTTTATGTGCGGCGATGCAAAACCCGAAAATGCATTACCCGTATTAAAAAGAGCATTTTCACCTGAGCGTTTTGAGGTTAAAGAGATGTTACGGGGTAAGGCTGAAAAATAACTTTATTTTTTGAATTTATCCATGGTCTTTAATATTTCCCGGATTTTATTCATTCGAATATTAACATGATCAGTTTGTGCAATTGTTGTCGGAAATTTTTTACGTAAATCAA
>JBGMQW010000103.1:0-13070 GCA_048060815.1 Thiohalomonadales bacterium
CGGGTATCAAGCTGCATATCAACAGACAGCAATTTAAAATTGGGCGTAGTTATGACAATGATATTTGTATTGAGGATGATCTTGTTAGCACTCATCATGCTGTGATTGAAGCTGTAGAAGGAATAAACGAAGAAGGTATTGTTGATTATTATATTAAAGACTTAGAGAGCACTAATACCACGATTGTCAATAATTCACCTATTACATTATTTAAATTAAGTAATGATGATCTTATTAGTGTTGGAACACATATTTTCAAATTTGCGAGTGATGAAAATGACGATTTAGAAGAAACACTGAAATTACATAAATCCTGGTTTCCGGGGGTATATTACACCAGCAAAAAGACTAAAAAGAAAAATTCCCGTAAAAAGAAAAGCAAGGCTAAAAAGAATTAAATTATTCGGCAGTTTCTTTATGTAAGATTTCATAAGCCATTCCACCCAAGGCTTGAGTTGCTATTCGCATTCTTTCCATTTTAGAATCAGTGCAACTAAGACGAACATGATTTTTAAAGAGCTCACTTGATGAAAATAACGATCCTAAACCAATACCGATTTTTCTCTTTAGTGCCATTGTAGTTAACATTTTCGCATCAATTGATTTTGGTAACTCAATCCACAAAAAATAACCCCCCTGAGGGTTGGTATAACGGATACCTTTTGGAAAATACTCATACACCCAGCGACGAAGTTGGGTCATTCGTGCCAGGTAAACAGTCGTTGCTTTATTAACGGTTCGAATATAACTACCACCTTTTAAAAATTCAGTAAAGGCGTGTTGAATATACGGTGGAGTCATTAAACTGCTAACGGCTTTATTATAAATTACCTTTTCATAAAATTTTCCTGGTTCAATCCACCCAATACGATGGCCGGGGCCAAGTACTTTAGAAAAAGAAGAGCAATACAATACATTACCATCTTCATCATATGATTTTGCTGCCTTAGGACGTGGTTTTTTATAAATTAAATCACCCATTGCATCATCTTCAATTAATGGAATATTCGCATTTGCTAAAATCTTGATAAGATGTCGTTTATTTTCCTCTGGCATAATACCGCCCAATGGATTTTGGCAATTTGGAATTAAGATACACGCTTTTACATTATTTGTTTGTCGCTTGATTAATCGTGACAATGCTCCCAAATCTGCACCATCACGCGGGTGAGTAGGAATTTCCAATACTTTTAATTCTAATTGGCATAATAACTGATTTACCCCAGGGTAAATCGGTGATTCAACAGCAACAGTATCACCTTTGGTTGTAATGGCTTGTAGTGCTAATGCGATTGCACCTTGGCAACCTTGAGTAATAATGATATTTTCAACATTAACTTTGCATCCGGAATCAAACATTCGCTGAACAATTTGTTTGCGTAACTCAATATTGCCCATAGGAGTATCATATTGACATGATTCACTCGGATATTCTTTAACGGCCTTGGTAATGTGTCTTGCAATTATTCGATCAGGGATCAGTTCTTCGGAAGGTGAACCTATTGATCCAAACTGATAAATATTATCAGCATAATAATCTTCATAAAGTGTAATTGAGTCTTTACTGTAAAGTGCATCTCGAGGCGTATCAATAGGTTGACTTGCTGCGGGCTGGGTATCAAATTCTCGAGTACGAGACCGAACATAATATCCTGAACGAGGACGGGTCGCGATTAAACTGGCGTCTTCTAAAACCGAATAAACCTGCTGCGCCGTCGTCATGCTGACATGATATTGCTCACATAACTGACGTAATGACGGCATGCGAGTACCAACACTATAGGTTCCATGGTCGATAGCCTGTGTTAACTCCTGAGCTATAGCATCATATAAGAATTCTGAGCGAGACATAATTCCTTGTCATTCTTGTTAATTTCCATTCCCTTAATAACTAGTTTACAAGATATTTATTACAATTGGTTTAAAATATGTTAAAAATAATTATTTTTATTTTTTAGTATTGTGTCATTGGAAAAGTATTATTGGCTAAACTACAACCAATAAATTTAATTGAATAGAATCGGTAAATTATATCTATAGAAAATAACAAGAGTAAGAGGGAGGCCGTCCCTGGCCATGGGTGTATACTCTTGCAAGTAACCTGGTTTCTATACAAATTTCCTGATCATCCTAATCAATTGAAATCTATACTAAAAAATTCATTTTATCTGTTTACTTCTGAGATTATATAATAACGACTATAAACAGTTTTGGTAATAGACAGTTATAATTATTTCGACCAGTACAGTTTAAATGTTTTATAATTTTTACTAAAATTTAGATAACAGTTTAATAAAAATAAACAGTACAGATTGTATTTATTTAAGTGAATTATATCGTAATTAGCATCTGTATACTAGTTTAAAATCAATATAAGAGTGTTTCACTATTAATAACTAAAATTAATTAAATAACTGGTGAATTTTCGAACATTTAAAACCCCTGAATCTAACATCAAATACTGGCCTTTAATACCTTGTAACACACCCGTAATAACAGGAGTTTTATCAAAATTAAGCGATTTTACTTTTTCAGGAAATTTTTCAACAGGAAATTGCAAGGAAATTATATCTTCATCTAAAATATCAACGGCATTATCACCATGTTTTTTAATGATGGCCGTTATTGCTTTTTTATTGGTTTCCATGAGTTCATTGCGTCGATCTTTTAACGCCATTGGTTCAGCATCACCTTTTAACATTTTGCGCCAATCGGTTTTATCTGCAATATGTTGCTTAAACTCAGATTCAATTAAACCGGATAATAAACGATTTTTAACTCGAAATATGGGTAATGCTTGAGTAGCTCCCTGATCAATCCAACGCGTTGGTGTATCACGAGTTATACCGACTTTAACACCGGAAGTATTTGCTAAATAAACAGTGTGATCTTTAAAACAATTTTTCTCACCCCATTCAGAATCGCGACAAGTACCCAAATGAAAATGACATGTTTCCGGTTTCATAATGCACATATCGCACTGCGGTAAACTGCGCATGCACACAAAACAGTAACCTTGTGAATAACTTTTGTTGGTTTTTTTGCCACAATTCAGGCATAAAATTTCTCCGCAGAATTCCAGAGTTATTTTTTTACCAATGAGCTTATTTAAAGGGACTTCGTCTTCATCCAATGGTAAAAAATATTGGATGGGTGATTCCAGTTTACTGCGTAGCTTGCGTATGTGACCAGTTTTTTTCATTTTTTGAATTATATTGAAGTAAGTAAACTACTTTTGTTGATTACTGTAGATGATACCTGGGACTAAATTCGTGTACTGCATTGACAAATGCCTCTGCATGTTCGGGTGGTATTGTTGGATGAATTCCGTGGCCTAAATTAAATACATGCCCCTCATGATGTCCGAAACTGTGTAGAATAGTTTTAACTTCTTCACGAATTCGATCTGGCGATGAATATAATACCGTAGGATCCATATTGCCTTGTAATGCGACTTTGTGACCGACACGTTCGCGGGCATCACCAATGTCGATTGTCCAGTCCAGACCTAATGCATCTGCTCCGGTTGCGGCTTGTAACTCTAACCAACCTGCACCACCTTTGGTAAACATAATGACCGGTACTCGACGGCCATCGTGGTTACGATTGACACCATCAATAATTTTTTGCATGTAGTTTAATGAAAAATCAACATAATCACGTGGCGTTAAAGCACCGCCCCAGGTGTCAAAAATCATAACGGTTTCTGCACCATTTTCAATTTGTGCGTTTAAATATTGGATAATTGTGTTCGCCAGGATGTCCAGAATTTTATGCAGTAACTCGGGTTGATCAAACAACATACCTTTTACGTGCGCGAAGTCTTTTGATGAACTACCTTCAACCATGTAGGTGGCTAACGTCCACGGACTACCAGTGAAACCAATTAAGGGTACTTTGCCATCAAGTTCATGGTGAATCATATTCACGGCGTCCATCACATAACCAAGTTCTTTATCCATTTGAGGAACAAATAATTTGTCGATATCGGCAGCTGTTCGGAGTGGTCGTTCGAATTTGGGGCCTTCACCTTCGGCGAAGTATAATCCTAAACCCATTGCATCCGGTATGGTCAAAATGTCTGAGAATAAAATCGCTGCATCGAGTGGAAAACGTTCGAGGGGTTGCATGGTAACTTCGGTGGCTAACTCAGGTGTTTTGCATAAAGTCAAAAAGTCACCGGCTTTTTTACGCGTGGCACGATATTCAGGTAAATAACGACCAGCCTGACGCATCATCCATACGGGGGTTTTATCAACTGGTTGACGTAGCAGGGCGCGTAGAAAGCGATCGTTTTTTAGTTCGGTCATGGTGTTATCCTGTTTTTAATTTAGCCGCAAAGGCGCAAAGAACGCTAAGAAAATCATTTTATTAAAAATTATTATAATGCGTCTATTTGTTTTGTACTAGTAACTGGTTTGAGTTTAAATTATTTATTCCCACTTGTTTACTCCCTCTCCCTTTGGGAGAGGGCTGGGGTGAGGGAAGTATTAAACTGTAAATGCTTAATTTTATCCCCTCATCCTGGCCTTCTCCCGGAGGGAGAAGGAATGGCTTCGATTAACATTATCGTAAATCCATGTACTCAGATTATTTAACGAATCAAAACAAAATTATTCTTTTTCTTTTCCTTTGCGTACTTTGCGGCAAAATGGTTTTCAAACATCCAAATAATCAAGTATCCCCTCACCCGCCTGCCGTCCTTCATACACCGCGGTTACCACTAAATCAGAACCACGAACCATATCACCACCCGCAAATACATTTGGGTTACTGGTTTGAAATTTAAATTCCTGATCCTCCGAAGCAACAATACGTCCCCGTTCATCGAGTTTGATTTTATTGTCGGATAACCAGTCGGCAGGACTTGGTTGAAATCCAAAAGCGATAATAACACAATCTGCTGGAATAATTTCTTCCGAGCCTTCGACAGGTTCAGGTCGGCAACGACCAAATTCATCAGGTTTGCCGAGTTTTGTTGTTATTACTTTAACACCCTCAACTTTATCGGTGCCGATAATTTCTAAAGGTTGGCGATTCCATTTAAATATCACACCTTCTTCTTTAGCGTTAGACACTTCTTTTTTCGAACCCGGCATATTGCTTTCATCACGACGGTAAACACAAGTAACACTCGTTGCGTTTTGTCTTATCGCTGTACGGTTACAATCCATTGCGGTATCGCCGCCTCCCAGTACCACGACTTTTTTATTGTTCATATCGATAAAATCACTTTTATCCAGTTCACAATCCAGGCAGCGATTGGCATTTGAAATTAAATAGGGTAATGCTTCAAATACACCGGGTGTATCTTCACCCGGGAATCCGCCTTTCATTGAGGTGTAGGTGCCCATGCCTAAAAATACCGCATCATATTCTTTAATTAAATCTTCAAAAATTACATCAGTGCCGACATTGGTATTTAATCGAAACTCAACCCCCATTTCTTCCTGAATGGCGCGGCGGCGTTTAACGACTTCTTTTTCTAATTTAAATTCAGGAATACCAAAGGTAAGTAAACCACCGACTTCGGGGTAGCGGTCAAATACTATTGGTTTAACGCCATTACGAATCAATATATCAGCACAAGCTAATCCAGCAGGACCGGCACCGATAATGGCGACTTTTTTCCCAGTAGCAGTTACGTTTGATAAATCAGGACGCCAGCCTTGATCAAATGCACTGTCGGTAATAAATTTTTCAATTGAACCAATAGTTACCGCACCAAATTCATCATTTAAGGTACACGCACCTTCGCATAATCTGTCCTGAGGACAAACACGGCCACATATTTCAGGTAGTGCATTGGTCGCGTGTGATAATTCAGCAGCTTGAATAATATTACCTTCGGCAATTAACTGTAACCAGTTAGGGATGTAGTTATGCACCGGGCATTTCCATTCACAATACGGGTTACCGCAATGTAAACAGCGATCGGCCTGGTGTTTTGCTGTTTTTTGATCAAACTTACTGTAAATTTCTTTATATTCTTGCACGCGAACTTTAACACTGATTTTTTTAGGGTCGTGTCGTGCTACTTGCAAAAATTGAAAATTATTTCCCATGTTATGCTGCCGCCTGTTGTAAGTCTTCCAACAAGTTTTCTAAAGATGCGGCTTTGGGTTTTACTAACCAGAATTTGTTAATGGCATCTTCAAAATTATCAAGTATGTATTGTCCGCGAACACTTTTTGTATCGTCGACAAATTCCTGAATAACACTGCGCAAGTGGTTTCGATACACTTCCATTTGCTCCGCTGCAATTCTTTGAATATCAACATCCTGATTAACGTTATCGACAAATTGATTAGACTCATCATACACGTAAGCAAAACCGCCGGTCATACCCGCACCAAAATTATTGCCCGTTTCACCCAGCACCGTTACCATACCACTGGTCATGTATTCACAGCCGTGATCACCGATACCTTCAACAACCGCAAAACAACCCGAATTACGCACACCAAAACGTTCACCCGTAGTACCTGCAGCAAATAACTTACCGCCTGTTGCGCCGTATAAACAAGTGTTTCCGATAATGACAGTTTCATGGCTTTTAAACAGGCTTTCTCTGGGTGGATAAATTACTAATTTGCCACCTGCCATACCTTTTCCAACATAATCATTGGCATCACCTTCCAGGTTCATGTTTAAACCTCCGGCATTCCACACACCAAAGCTTTGACCGACAGTACCTTTAAGGTTTACTGTAATTGGCGCGTGTTCCATTCCATGATCATGATGTAACGCGGCTATTTCACCTGATAGTCGGGCACCAATTGAACGATGAATGTTTTCAACCTTATAACTAAAAATACCACCGGTTTTGTTTTTAATTGCATCACGAGTATCTTTAACCATTTGTTCCGCTAGTTCACCTTTATCAAATGGTTCGTTTCTATCTGAATTGCAATAATGGGCTTTATCAGCTGCTATATTACTATCATCCAATAAAGCTGATAGATCTAAAGATTTTTGTTTACTGGTATTGCCTTCCAATTGTGTTAACAAATCGGTACGGCCAATTAAATCAGTCATTTTAGCGATACCAAGTGAGGCCATGAGTTCACGCGATTCTTCGGCAATAAAATGAAAATAATTCATTACTGCTTTTACTTCACCACTAAAATGTAAATCACGTAATACTTCATTTTGAGTCGCGACACCTGTAGCACAATTATTTAAATGGCATATGCGTAAATACTTGCAACCCATCGCTATCATTGGACCCGTACCAAAACCAAAACTTTCTGCACCAAAAATAGCAGCTTTAATAACATCTAATCCAGTTTTTAAACCACCATCTGTTTGCAGACGAACCTTGCCACGAAGATCATTTGCACGCAGGACCTGATGGGTTTCAGTTAAACCAAGTTCCCATGGGCTACCTGCATATTTCACCGAAGTTAATGGTGATGCACCGGTACCACCATCGAAGCCGGATATTGTAATTAAATCGGCATAAGCTTTGGTGACACCTGCAGCTATGGTTCCAACACCGGCTTCGGCTACTAATTTTACTGACACCAGACCATCGGGATTAACTTGTTTTAAATCAAAAATTAACTGTGCCAAATCTTCAATAGAATAAATATCATGGTGTGGCGGCGGTGATATTAATGATACACCGGGTTTGCAATAACGTAAGTTGGCAATGTATTCATTCACTTTGCTACCGGGTAATTGACCACCTTCCCCGGGTTTTGCACCTTGCGCGACTTTAATTTGCATTACTTCAGCACTGCGTAAATATGCCGGGGTAACCCCAAAGCGACCCGAAGCGACTTGTTTTATTTTTGATCGTTTCATTGTGCCATAACGATCTTTATGTTCACCACCTTCACCGGAGTTGGAGCGACCACCAATTCGGTTCATGGCTTCAGCTAATGTTTCGTGTGCTTCAGGTGATAATGCACCAAGGCTCATCGCTGCAGAGTCAAAACGAATCATAATGTCTTCTATGGGTTCTACATCGTCTACCGAAATTGCGTTAATGTCTTTGTCGCCAACTCGAAGTTCAAGTAAATCACGTAACGCCAGAGGGGCACGTTTGTTGACAAGATCAGCATAAATTTTATATTGATCATAATCACCTGAGCGAACAGCAGCTTGTAATGAATTAACAACGTCGGGGTTATAGGCATGTTGTTCACCATTGTGAACGTATTTTAATAATCCTCCGAGCGCCATATTCTTACGTGGATTCCAGGCAAGTTTATGCGCGATGTTGAGATCTTCATCAAAATCTTCAAAACGAATACCGGAAATTCGATTAGTTGTACCTTTAAAACACAAATCGACCACGTCTTGTTGCAAACCAACCGATTCAAATAATTGTGCACCGCGGTAACTGGCTATGGTAGAAATGCCCATTTTTGAGGTGATTTTGTATAAACCTTTTTTAATGCCTTTACGGTAATTAATTTCCAGTCTTGTGGTGTTTAATTCTGCAATTTCACCGGTTTGTTGCATATAACGTAAGCACGCAAAAGCCAGATAGGGATAAATAGCTGTCGCACCAAAACCTAGCAAAACTGCAAAGTGGTGCGGGTCACGTACGGTAGCTGTTTTTACAATGATATTTGCATCACATCGTAAACCCGCATCTATTAAACGATGGTGAACAGCGCCAGTTGCAAATGCAGCATGTACCGGACGCGTATTTTCACTGATGTCTTTATCCGTTAATAATAAAATAACTTTGCCGGACTTGATTGCTGCTTCGGCTTTGTTGGCTATATCAATAATTGCTGTTTTTAAATCCACATCAAAAGGATAATTCAAACTAATTATTTCATTAGCATATTGCGGATCTTTGTCACCCAACGCCATTAATGAATTTAATTTGGTGTGTGATAACACCGGTGAATTAATAATAGTCCGTTCAGCATTTTCCTGTGTTTCATTGAAAAGATTTTTTTCACGACCAAAACAGGTTTCAAGTGACATCACCACTTGTTCCCGAATCGGATCAATTGGTGGGTTAGTCACCTGGGCAAACTGTTGACGAAAATTATCATACGGTGATCTAATATGGGTTGATAAAACCGGAAATGGAGTATCGTCACCCATCGAACCAATTGCTTCAGCGCCACTTTCGGCTAGCACTCGTAATATTTGATCCTGCTCTTCAAATGTAACACTAAATAACTTTTGGTAAACAGGAAATTGTATTTCATCTACGGGTTCTAAAATGGTTTCTTCATGTAATACGGATTCGAGATGGTTGCTACTCTTTAACCATTTTTTATAAGGATGACGTTTTTTTAGCATGTCATTGATATCATCGGGTAATAATAATTTACCGGTTTCGAGATCAGCTGCTAACATCTGTCCGGGTTTTAAACGGCCTTTTTGTATTACATCTTCAGGTTTGTAATGGTACACACCAATTTCAGAAGCAATGGTAATATGACGATCTTTAGTAATCACCCAGCGTGCAGGGCGCAAGCCATTTCGATCCATACTACACGCAGCATAACGACCATCACTTAAAACGATACCAGCAGGACCGTCCCAGGATTCCATATGCATTGAGTTGTATTCATAAAAAGCTTTTAGATCGGCATCCATGTTTGGCACATTTTGCCATGCTGGTGGAATTAACAAACGCATCGCACGGAACACATCCATGCCACCGGCCAGCAAGGCTTCAAGCATGTTATCCAGGCTATTCGAATCAGAACCCGACATTGAGACTAATGGTCGAACATCAGCCATTGGAATAGCCGGACTTTCAAATTTATGACTACGTGCCACCGACCAGTTGCGGTTACCCTTAATAGTATTGATTTCACCATTGTGTGCGAGATAACGAAATGGTTGCGCTAAACGCCATTGTGGTAAGGTGTTGGTTGAAAAACGCTGGTGAAATATCGCAACCGATGACGCCATTTTATCATCTGCCAATTCAGTATAAAATTCCGGCAAGTGAACTGGCATCACCAATCCTTTATAAGAAATCATGGTGGATGACAGACTTGGAATATAAAATGTAGCGTCATTTGGTTCGATGACTTTTTCACAACGCCGACGCGCTATATATAAGTGTTGCTCAAATGATGTCGCCGACATGTTTTCCGGAGCATTGACAAAAATTTGTTCAATTTGAGGTAAACTAGTAAGTGCTTGCTCACCACAAGCGCCTTTATCAATGGGAACTTTACGCCATCCAGGTACTAACAAACCTTCCTGTGTTAGTTCTTTTTCAAGTTGTTTCCGGCTAGTGTCTGCAAGTTTATGGTCTTGATTTAAAAACACCATACCAACGGCATAATTGCTATTTAGAGAATAACCAAGCGCTTTTGCTTGTTGTTGAAAAAAACCATCCGGTTTTTTGATTAATAAGCCACAACCATCACCGGTTTTACCATCCGCCGCAACCGCGCCACGATGGGTTAAACGCCCCAGGGCAGTAATAGCGGTATCTAATAACCAATGACTGGCATCATCATCCATATTGGCAATAAGCCCAAAACCACAGTTTTCGCGCTCAAACTCAGGTCGGTACATTGCGCCGTGAAATTTTTCCATAACAGCCTACTTCTTAAATTATTGATTTTATTGACGAATTTCGAATCATTTGATGGAAAAAGCATCATTGAAATTAGCCCAGCCAAACGGCCAAGCAGTATACAAGCCTGAATAGCTAGGTTCAATTGCTATTAGTAACTATTTTGTTTGAAAGATTCGATATAAATTACTTTAAATACAGTGAGTTAAGGATAATATCTAATAAGATAAGAAATTTGTTTATTTGCCAACATTAATCCCAAATTCTGTTGATGAATGCATTGCGTAATAATCTTAAGAAACCAGAATAATTGAAAATCTTTTATTTTCAAATAGTTTCTTATTCTGTGTCTCTTTATTTCTAACAGAAAATCTATTTACAATTTGAAAATATGACAAAAAAAGTGAATCAAAACATTTTAGTGATCCTGGTGATTACTGCTGTAACACTTTCTTCGATTTCATGTACTGAAGAAATAAAAAATACAACTGGTAATAAACCGTCAAATTACGATTTGGATAAAATTAATAACATACATGAATCAACTACTTTACTTGTATTGTATAAAGATAAAACCACAAGTAAAAGCATTGATGAATTAGAGAAGAAATTACCACAGTATTCAAGGAAATCACTTAATTCATCGTTAATGTTTTCGTATCAATTTTCAACAGTTGAGAATTCTACAAAAGTAAAAAGTATTTTAGAAAATGCAACTATTGTAAATGAAATATCGAACGACTGGTTACGTAAAATTAACCAAGTTTATGGGATTAATTAAATTAATAATAAAAAAATAGGGAAAATGAATGATTATGAAAATCAAACAAGTAAATATTTTTGGGTTGGTATTATTTTTAACTATTATAAATAGTATATTACCAGTTCAAGCGACAGCACTAAAAACCAAAACATTAAATAAAATAACAAATACACTAGAGTATGTTCCACGACAATTGTTAGTGTTATACAAGAATGGTCAATCTGGTAGTACACTATTGTCTGAAAATCGATTAATGAGTATGAGTAGCCAATCAATCGGTAAATCAAAACAAAATGAATATTTTTCTGTTATTAAAATCAAAAAAGATATTAATCTTCAATCTGCAATGGAAAAGTTAAAAGCTGACCCAAGTGTAAAAGCAGTATCGTATAACTATGTAAGACAATTTCATTTTTCACCTAATGACCCGAGTTATAGTGGTAAGGTTAATGAAATGTGGAGTTTGCACGATACGGCACCTGATCTAACTACTTTTCTTGGTCCAGTTGACCCACTTAATCCGGTTGCTCCAAATTCAGCTGACAAAGTTATTGGAAATGATATAGATGCTGAAAAAGCCTGGGATATCTGGAATAAAGTCAGTTCAGCTGATAAAGCCAAGGTCATTGTTGCGGTGATTGATACCGGTGTTGATTATACCCATCCTGATTTAATCGATGCAATGTGGGATGGAAGTAAAGCAACCATTAATAAAGTGCCGTCACCAACAAAGTACCATGGTTATGACGTAGCAGATGGTGATAATGATCCTTACCCAATTTCATACAGTCATGGTACTCATATTGCTGGAACAATTGCCGCAACAACTAATAATGGTTTAGGAATTCCCGGGATAGCATCGGGTGTTAAAATAATGGCAGTTAAAATTTCAAGTGATTTATTTGTAAGTGCTGCTGATGGCGCAATTATAGCTGGAATAAATTACGCAGTTGAAAATGGTGCAGATATTATTAATTTGAGTTTGGGTTCGAAAACGCCTGAAAACAAGGTTTACACCGAAGCTGTTAAAAATGCAGTGGCACAAGATGTTTTATTGGTTATTTCAGCAGGAAATTCTAAAAATGATAATGATGTTACAGAAACGAATGCTAAAGGTGAAAAACTGAATGCCTGGCCAGCGCATTATGCCACACTGGATTCGACCAAAGCGGGTGTCATTAGTGTCGCGGCAACCGATCAAGCCGATTTATTATGGGAGCATTCAAGTTTTGGTGCAACTAGCGTTAACATCGGTGCTCCGGGCGTTAATATTAAAAGCACGGTTACAGGAATTGAAACAAAGCCGGAAAATATTGCTTCGGGCAGTCAAATCCCGTATCAAGCTGATCCAGCCGTCCCATCACCTTTTACTGGTGATGGTAATTATCCTTTATGCAGTGTTTCGCCCACTACGTGTTTTGATAATACTTTTTTTTCGAATATATCAGGTTCTGACTGTATTGGTGCAACGTGCCAGTGGGGTTGGTTTAGAGCAAAGAGTGATCCGGGTTTCTTAATAGCGGGTGATAGTCAAGCCGTGTCAGCAACAGGCTATGCTAGTTCTATTGACGGTACAATTACATCGAAAGTTATTAATGTTTCATCCAACAAGAAATCAATCCTGACATTTATCGCACAATGGGATTTAGAATGTGACTCTGATTATGTTGATATCGAAGTTTTTGATGGTACAAATTGGGTATTGCTAAAGGGAGATAATAATGAATTTAATACCAATGAAGCAGTATCAGGCCCTTGCTTACAGAATGGTACAACAACAAGAAGTCAACATAC
>JBGMQW010000104.1:0-4556 GCA_048060815.1 Thiohalomonadales bacterium
ATTAGTGTTCCATTAATTTAATACCTTAATTTTCATTCATTAACCAAAATTTTCCTCATTTTCCCTAAAGCTTCTTAATGCAGTGCCGCTAAAAAAAGAACTATAAACTGCACACAGGAATCGGGAAATGAAAAAGCTCCTCTTTATAATATCGCTCATATCAGTATCTTTATTTGGCCTTAGTCTTGCGCAGGCCGCAGAAGTGAATGTCGGCGTTATGGCATCGCGCGGAAACTTAAAAGCCATGAAACGCTGGTCTGAAGTTGGAAATTATCTATCAGCTGAAACCGGCACTAAAATAAAAATTGTACCACTAAAACCTAATAAAACCATTGATGCAGTATCTGCAGGCAAAGTTGATTACATGCTTGCTAACCCGGTACTAACCGTCGCAATGCAGGAAAAACTTGGCACGACACCCATGGTTACCATGAAGAAGAAATCCGGCGCTCAATTTGCGGGTGTTATCATTGCTAAAAAAGGCAGTGGTATTAATAAAGCAGCTGATCTAAAAGGTAAAAAGGTCATGGGCTACAAATTTAATCGTTCTGCGGCTGCTTACGTATTTCAGGTAAAACACCTTATGGATGCAGGTATTGATGTTAATAAAGATTTTGCAGTATTTAAAGAAGCAAAAAGCCAGGACGATATCGTGCTTGCGGTGAAAGCCGGAACGTTTGATGCCGGTTTTGTAAAATCCGGGTTACTCGAAGCCATGGCAAAAGAAGGTAAAGTCAAATTATCAGATTTCATCATCGTAGACCAGAAAAAAGATGGTCTGACTGCAGTCCATACTACCAAATTATATCCTCAGTGGTATATGAGCTCATCAAGCAAAGCGGATAAGGATTTATCAAACAAAATTAAATCTGCATTACTTAAACTGGATGCTGGTAACAAAGCCAGTAAAAAAGCAAAAATTGTTGGTTTTGTAGATCCACTAAGTCTTGATGAATTAAAAGGCACTTTACAAGCTTTAAAACTACCGCCTTATAATTAAGATTGGATATTAAATTTAGATTTAGACAGACCATATAAAGTTCTCTATTTATATGGTTTGTCTAGGTAATTATATTAGTAAAAACAGGTGTTAAAATGAATTCATCAGCATCAAACAAGAAAGTAAATTTTTTTAAAAGAATCGATATTGCCGGCAAATTTTCCATTGGCATAATACTAGCCATGACCACAACATTTGTCATTGCCGGTTTTGTTATACTAAATTTACAATCAAATGCTTTTGATGATTTATTGAGCTCATCTAACGAAACCACACAAACCATGTTTCACGAAAATACCGAAGATGCCAAAGAGGTATTATTAACAAAAGTTGAAAATTTAGCGGTATTACTAGCACAGATATCACCCGAAGCTATTGCAGAGTCAGAAATATCAACGTTGGACTCCTATGCAAAACAAGTCACCAATGATCAAGACATTAATTATGTTGCCTTTTTTAACAATGAAAATAACTTAATAGCGCTTGCCGGTGAAAAATCACTTATTAAAAAAGGTCGATATGTATCACAAAAAATTATTTCTGAAGACTTTGAACTCGGTATCGTTATTGTTGGTTACACCTTTGATCATTTAAATGTCAAACTGGATATCGCTAAAGCACAAAATTCTATCAATATTGAGAACATGGAAAAAGCACGTGATTCTGCCTTACACACATCGACTATTGGCTTAACCATCGCGATGTTTTTGAGTGGTGTTGTTATTGTGTTAACTTTATTATGGATGTTTCGAATAATGATAGTTAATCGACTCAAAGTGCTTGAAATCAACATGCGCGAAGTTGCTGAAGGCGATGGTGATCTGACACATCGTATTACTGTAAAAGGTCAGGATGGTATTGACCGGGTAGGACATTATTTCAATTTATTCTTAAAAAAAATTCACCAGGCTATTACCCAGGTTAATGATGCGACTGTGCAAATAGGAAATGCATCAAGCGAAATGACCGGGATCACTGAAGAAACAACCATTGCAATTAATTCGCAACAATCAGAAACAGAACAAGTCGCTACTGCAATAAATGAAATGGCCGCTACTGTCACCGAAGTGGCTCGAAGTGCCACAGAAGCCGCCTCTGCGGCACGAGAAGCCGATACCCAATCGAATGAAGGTCAGAAGGTAGTAAATGCATCTATTGAATATATCGGTAAACTTGCAAGTGATGTTGAAAATGCTGCAGCTGTCATTGAGAACCTAAAATCCGACAGCGAAAGCATCGGTGGTGTGCTCGATGTAATTCAAGGCATTGCAGAACAAACTAACTTGTTAGCACTTAATGCGGCTATTGAAGCAGCACGTGCAGGTGAACAAGGTCGTGGTTTTGCGGTTGTTGCCGATGAAGTTCGAACACTCGCACAACGCACCCAGGAATCGACTACTGAAATTAAAGAAATGATTGATCGATTACAATCCGGTGCTGAAAAAGCAGTAACGGTGATGAGCCAGGGTCGAGAACAAGCACAAAAAAGTGTCGATAAAGCCAATGAAACGGGTAATTCACTTGAAGCAATTACCGCAGCAGTTGCAACAATTAATTTAATGAATACTCAAATTGCGAGCGCTGCTGAAGAACAAAGTGCTGTGGCTGAAGAAATCAACAAAAATATTACCAAAATAAGTGACCATGGTGAGAAGACAGCCAATGGTGCAAATCAAACTGCAGTAGCCAGCTCTGAATTAAATAGTCTCTCTTCAGAACTAAGTACATTAATGCAACAGTTTAAAATATAAGTTAAACCTAAATTGATCTAAATCAATATCTTCAAATATTCTTTGCTTATACTTAAATTAAGCTTAAGTTAAGCAAACAACAAAAAGAGGATATTCTTATGGATTTATTTCTGGATGTTTTAGCTGTAAGTGCAATCGCTGTGTTTATATTAGTGTTGGTTTCAACCCCACTTTACTTAATGTTGAAGTATACCGTGAAACATGATCATGAAAATGATCACATGATGCCGCATTAAAATTGTATAAAAATAGTGGAAGTCTGATTTTATTAAAAATATTTCAAACATCACTGTATCCTAATACACTGAAATTAACATAAGGTATATTAGAATAATACTTTATAATAGGGTTCTTGTTCCCTATCAAAATATTCAAGCACATTATTTCCAAATTACTGGCTATAATCGTTTAAGTGATCTATAAATAAACTATGCCAAATCCCATTTGTTAGTATTTGGGATTAGTCTAAATTTAAACAACATTGTACGAAGCTGTAATTTTGGTTCTTAGTAGAAACTTCTAACAAAATTGCTTTAATGATAAAAGAAAAGGATGTCTTGATTATTTGTAAAAGCTGCGACTACTAAAAAACTAATTTAACTCTCGTCGACATCCTTTTACTTAGTATTTTACTCCTTCCTTTTTTAAATATTCACGTACAACAACAGTAAAAGGAAATTAAAAATGGATACAGTCGTTGGAGTTTTATATAACTTATTAATTGCGGGTGTGTTACTCGCTCTTGTTGCCACCCCTTTCTTTTGTTCAATCTGCTTTGCCTGCAAAATTGATAAAACACGGAAAAATAAACTCGCTTCATAATTAAGTCATAACCTGATACCCACACAGGTTAAACTTGTGTGGGTATTTTTTTGTCTGCTAAAATCTTTTTTAACCGCCAAGAACGCCAAAGAAAATATCAGTAAGAAAAAAATTTATCGAAGCCATTCCCAAAGGGAAGTAAGCGCTAGAGTAATGCATGGAGCAATTACACGCATTGCGCCCTCTCCCAAAGGGAGAGGGAGTAAACAATAGTTTTAATGTTTTTTCTTGGCGTTCCTGGCGTCTTGGCGGTTAATCTTTTTTTTAAATATATAATTATACCAAGATTAACCAAAATGCGTACCATCACCATAATGATGATACTATCTTTGCTAAAGTAATTTAGTTTGAAGACGCAATTTATTAAATGATATCCCTAATAACAAGATTCAATTATTTTCGTCGTCGAAATCGAAAACGTCTAATACGAAATTTAATGTGGTTTTTCAGAGTTGTCGCAATATTGATTTTGTTAGATGCCGTGTATATTTTCACAATATGGCCAAACTGGTCTGAATACAGTGCAGGTAAGGTTAAAAAAACTGAATTTATTAATCGCTATCTTAACCTCAAACAACAACAACCTGAGTTACCCAAATTACAGTGGAAACCAATCCCGATAACATGGATTCCGAAACACATGCAGCGTGCCGTATTGGTTGCTGAAGATGCCCGTTTTTATGAACATCGGGGTATTGATGTTGAAGCATTTAAAGAGGCTATGGATTACAACCTGGAACACCGGAATTTTAAATACGGGGGAAGCACCATCTCTCAACAAACAATCAAAAACATGTTCTTGAGCTCATCTCGTAACCCGCTAAGAAAATGGCACGAACTTATTTTAACCTTTGGGATGGAAATAAGCTTGAGTAAAAAACGGATTTTAGAAATCTACCTTAATGTTGCCGAATTTGGCAAAGGAATATACGGCATTGAAGCTGCAGCACAACACTACTGGGGTATTTCAGCGACCTCGTTAA
>JBGMQW010000104.1:4656-13020 GCA_048060815.1 Thiohalomonadales bacterium
ATTTTTTGATCTAATTATATTCAGCATAAGATTTTTCTTCGACTAATTCTGAATTAAGCTTAATATTTATTCTACGTTTAAAATCCGCACGTTTATCATTGGTTACGTAGACAGCACGCGCTAATTCGATAAACTTTTCATCAAACTCTTTTTTAAACTCTTTCTCACGAATATCGTCTTCTATATCCCAAAGTTTTTCATTGATTGTTTTTAATTCATATATTTCAAATTTGATATCGATATTAACTTCATCGCTTTTCTCCCAGATACTTTGCAATAATTCCATTTCATGGTGAATGTTTTGTAATTTTGCAGCATTAGTAATACGTTCACTTTTTATTTGTAAAATTGTAATTTTATCCAGTAACTCACCAAATGAAATATCAACTTTAAGTGCCATGTTTGGTTCCTAATCTAGAGTAATAAAGTTTAAATCAACTATAGTAGATCATACCGAAGCTCAACAGCAAAAACGAGGGGTAATAGTACTTTGCAACAGTTAAAACGAATATTAGTTGCACGAATAGGTCGTATCGGTGATATGGTAATGATTACCCCGGCCTTACAAGCAATTTTGGCTAAATTCCCACAAGCTAAAATTACATTATTAACCTCAGCAGATGGTAAACGTGTATTTAAGGGCTTTAGTGAACGCATTAATAAATTCGTGATTTATGACAGGAAATCAATATTGCCGTGGTTAACGCGTAAAATAATTAAAAAATGTTTAAAAGCAGATCACTATGATCAAATCTATTGTTTTGAATCAAATCAGAGCTTCTTAACTCTATTTAGTGAACTTGATAGCACAGTGCATTCTCTACAGTCTACTTCAGATAATAACATTCATTACTCACAATATTGTCTGAATCTGGTTAATCCAGAAGATAGCAATAAAATGGCCTTATCTTTAAAACTACCCGTAACTGAAAAAGCCAAAGCCGATGCCCGGGCACAATTAAAAACACTTCAGATAAAAGACAATGATTTTCTGATTGGTTTCCACCCTTCATTTAGCGGACTCGCCAAATCATTTGGTCGCGCTAAAAAAAGTTCACATCATAGAGTATGGCCAATTGAATATTGGAGTATTCTAGCAAAAAAAATTCAAGCGTTTGCTACCGAGCACAAATTAAATATAAAAATTGTAATGGATCTGGTTCCAGCAGAAGAATCACTAGGAGTCAGAATCAAAGAACAAAGCCAGGGAGCCGCTTTATACCAATGTCCACCATTGAAT
The DNA here is from genome assembly GCA_048060815.1 of Thiohalomonadales bacterium. Lineage (GTDB taxonomy): Bacteria > Pseudomonadota > Gammaproteobacteria > UBA6429 > Thiohalophilaceae > CAYQUC01. The sequence goes on from JBGMQW010000104.1 coordinate 5,897, forward strand.
TTTGATCGTTATGTGGCCACACTTGCCCACTACGATTTATTAATAATACCAAACTCTGGACCAATACATATTGCTGCTGCAGTAAATACCAGGGTCATCACTCTTTTCAGCCTCCATAAACCCAGTGACTGCCAACCATTTGTACCAGATGATCAATTCACGGTGTTACGCGCAGAAGATATGGATAAGCCTGAAAAAGGACTAGCTGCGATTCATCCGGAGACTGTGTTTGAGGCTTGTCTTGCGTATTTACCTAAATAAATTTTAGCTGCAAATGACGCAAAGGAAAACATTAAAAATAAAAGATTTTGATTTTCTTTGCGTCCTTTGCACCTTTGCGGCTAAGAATTTTATGAATCTGATTTTGCAGCTGGTCGTTTACCCCGATAAGGCCGTTTCTTATTTTTAGTAGTAGCTTTTTTATTATACCGTGGTGTTTGTGGGCGTTCTATTTTTACCCGGGGTTTTGGATCTACCAGTAATTCCGTTGAAATGTTTTTCACGGGAATTTTATGGCCAATATATTCTTCAATATCCGGTAGTGAAAAAACATATTCTTCGCAAGCGAAACTAATGGCATCACCGGTTGCACCCGCTCGGGCTGTTCGACCGATTCGGTGTACATAATCTTCACTATCCTGTGGTAGATCAAAATTAATCACATGACTCACGTCGGGAATATGCAAACCACGAGCAGCAACATCGGTTGCGATTAAAACCGGTAATTTTCCTGTGGTAAAATTTTCCAGGATACGTACACGTTTTTTCTGATGTACATCACCCGAGATTACTTCACTGTCCCAATCATTACCTTTAAGCCAGGCTTGTACATTTTCTGCGGTGCGTTTGGTATTAATAAAGATTAATGTGCGGGTTGCATTCATCGCGGTCAATATACCAAGCAATAAAGGTATCTTCTCTTCTTTTGAGGGGTAATAAACGCTCTCTGTAATGCCACTAGCCGTTTTCATCTCAGACTCGACTATTACTTGCTGTGGATTATTCATGTGCTCATAAGCCAGCTCGTTGACTCGATGGGACAGTGTAGCTGAAAACATTAAATTTAATCGTTTGTCGGGGTCGGGCATTCTCCGGAGTAAATAGCGGATATCTTTAATGAATCCCAAATCAAACATTCGATCAGCTTCATCCAGTACCATCACCTGGATTGCTTTTAAATCAAATACACCTTGTTTAAAATAGTCAATAATTCGACCTGGGGTACCAATTAATATGTCAGTTCCATCTAATATTGCTTGTTTTTGTTGCTCATAACCTGTGCCACCGTAAGCCAGGGTCATTTTGAAATCCAGTGGGCCACTCAAATGTATAGCTTCTTTGTGGATTTGTATTGCTAGCTCACGAGTGGGTGCTATCATAATGGCGCGTGGTTGGGTTTTCCTGGATTTTGTACGGGAATTAGGATGAGGATCTAAGTCTGCGACTGGATGAGTTAGTAGATATTGGAAACAGGCGATCAAAAATGCAGCTGTTTTACCCGTTCCGGTTTGAGCCTGACCAGTAATATTTTGCCCTTTTAAAGCATAGGGCAAAGATTTTTCCTGAATTGGTGTACAATTAAGATAACCGGCCTGCTTTAGCCCTTCGAGTATTTCAGGTGCTAATTCAAAGTCGGTAAATTTGGATTGTGTTAAGTGTTGTAGAGACATTATCCAGCAGCATACCAGCTTTTGTAACACAGGACTTGAAAACTCAAGTCAGTTAGGCTCAAAATAGAGAATATAGTAAATAATTACTGAATTATAAGGACAAAATATCGTATATACGATATTTTATAAATAGCAACAATATAAAAGCAATGGGAGAACAATCTTGAGCGATAAAATCGTGTTTGTTACTGATGACACATTTGAAGAAGAAATAGTGAAGTCTGGAGAACCTGTCCTGGTAGATTATTGGGCAGATTGGTGTGGACCGTGTAAAATGATTGCTCCAATATTAGATGAAATTGCCACTGAGTATGCTGGCAAGCTAAAAATCGCAAAGCTTAATATTGATGAGAATCCACTGACACCTCCTAAATTCGGTATTCGCGGAATCCCTACATTAATGCTATTTAAAGGTGGAAATGTCGAAGCGACCAAAGTGGGCGCTGTGTCAAAATCCCAATTAACTGCATTTATAGACAGTAATCTTTAAGCTTGAATTAGGAATAATCACTAAACACTTGAGGTGTTTAGTGTCCTTCAAGTGTTAAAAACAAAAACATTTCGTTCAGGACTGGACGTACGTTGAATTTAGTGTTATTTTTATTAAATCAAGTATTAATATCTTTATCCCGTATAAAGAATTCGGTTTAACGTTTTAGTCTGTTAGTTAATAATTTAATATAAACAGGCATCCTCACAACACTTAATTCTAAATTAAAAAAAATAAAGACATATAGTTTCAACAAAAAATTCCAAATAATCAGCGCATAAGTGCGTTTATAAAAGTCCCTTTAATATAACCTAAACAAAATCAGAGCAACCATGAATCTCACAGAACTTAAACAAACCCCCGTACCATCATTAATTCAAACAGCACAAGAAATGGGCGTAGAAAATACCGCCCGGGCAAAAAAACAAGACATTATTTTCTCTATCTTAAAAGCACACTCTAAAAAAGGTGAAGATATTTACGGCAGTGGTGTACTTGAGATACTGCAAGATGGGTTCGGTTTTTTACGCTCTGCAGATAGTTCCTATCTTGCCGGTTCTGATGATATTTACGTTTCACCAAGCCAAATACGCAGATTTAATCTACGTACCGGAGACACTGTTGCCGGAAAAATCAGGCCTCCGAAAGACGGTGAACGTTATTTTGCATTATTAAAAGTGAATGAAATTAACTTTGATTCCCCCGAAAATGCCAAGCATAAAATTCTGTTTGAAAATCTGACACCACTGCACCCAGACCAACGTTTATTACTTGAACAAGGTAATGGTAGTAGTGAAGATTTAACCGCTCGAGTCATTGATTTAGCAGCACCAGTCGGTATGGGTCAACGTGGCTTAATCGTGTCACCACCTAAAGCCGGTAAAACTATGATGCTGCATGATATTGCACATTCCATTACCCACGGTAATCCAGACATTCATATGATTGTTTTACTGATTGATGAACGGCCGGAAGAAGTTACTGAAATGGAACGCTCGGTACGCGGTGAAGTTATCGCGAGTACTTTTGATGAGCCTGCCAGCCGCCACGTACAAGTTGCTGAAATGGTCATCGAAAAAGCCAAACGCCTGGTTGAACATAAAAAAGATGTGGTTATTTTACTTGATTCCATCACCCGTCTGGCTCGTGCTTATAATACGGTGATACCATCATCCGGTAAGGTATTAACCGGTGGTGTTGATGCTAACGCCTTACATCGACCAAAACGCTTCTTCGGTGCCGCTCGAAATGTTGAAGATGGTGGTAGCCTGACTATTATAGCAACTGCATTGGTTGAAACCGGTTCTCGTATGGATGATGTGATTTATGAAGAATTTAAAGGCACCGGTAACTGGGAGGTCCATCTTGACCGGCGTATTGCTGAAAAACGCATCTATCCTGCCATCAACATTAATCGTTCGGGTACCCGTCGTGAAGAAAAACTCACTAAACCTGATGAGCTGCAAAAAATGTGGATTCTACGCAAAGTAGTACATGAAATGGATGAACTCGCCGCAATTGAGTTTCTGGTCGATAAACTCAAAGGCACCAAAACCAATAATGAATTTTTTGAGTCTATGAATAAACGTTAACCTTTTACCCCACTAAAATACCAACCAACATAACTTGTTGATTGGTATTTTTCTATTCCAGTTTTTATCCGATAATCCTGAAATAACCCAATAATATATTTTTTTGAAATGGATTTAGTTCACAAAACAAATAATTAATTTTCTATTTTGCTCGAAATCAGCGAGATAATCGATTTTTCAAAAATAACTCCTTTTCCTCTTTAAATTCATTAACTTATAGTAATATTATCGTGCAGTACATTAATTGCTCGATATAAGCTAAGTTAATGATTTATTGACATTTTTTTAACATTACCGGAAGATGAATTTAACGCTACAAACTAATAACAAAACTAATTGATAGCGATAAAAACAAATAAAACTTTAGATATTTTAATAATTGCGTTTTCCTCACAACGATGAAAATGCCCGACGAAACACGACGCCGGCATCAGCTCGCTGTGTATTGAAACAAAGGTAGTACAAATGGTTAAATTTAATGAACAAGTAAAAGATTTCGATCTCGAATTTGATTTCGATATGTTAGTAATGCTGGCTGAAAATGATCCAGATGATTTTGAAGACTTTCGACAAGAATTAATTAATGATTACATCAAAAGCCTGCCACAGGAAAGACAACATCGAATGGAGTGTTTGCAGTGGCGAATAGATGGTACGCGTAATCAATCCAAAAATGCTTTATCGGCATGTATGGCAATAACCGAAATGATGTGGCAATCTTTTGAACAATTAAATACTTTATTTATGGAAATGAAAAATCCTGAATGTAGAGTTAAGGTTAGCGCGGTATTACAATCAGCTGACATCCTGCCATTTAAACCCGTATAACTGGATCACATTATTACACTATATTTAACCAAATTATCACATAATGACCTAAACTGATTTAAACTTAAAATAAGGGATCGTGATAATAAACCTGCATTATGGGTTAGTTTAAAATGAAAAAAGATCACACTATGATCAATTTTGACAAATGGGCAGAACTAGCTCAAACAGACCCACTTGCATTCGAAGAATTACGCAGCCAATTTTTAACAAATGCACTTAGTCGAATTGCCGAACCCAAAAGACACCAGTTTGAATGCCTGCAATGGCGTATCGATACAATCCGACAAACAACTAAAAACCCGTTATTTGCTTGTATTAAAATATCACAATTAATGTGGTCCAGTTTCGAGGAATTGAACCAAAAGTATAATGACGATTATAGCCAAACGGCAATATCAACGATACCACAAAAAACCGCAACTATTTTACCTTTCCAACCTCACAATTAAAATCTGTGAAATAATAGTGAACTAGTGTCAAACTGGATGTATTTAAATCGAGTCTGCCCTACTTAATTTAAACTAGGCTATTATGAATTATTTAAAACTGTGTTATTCAATTAGTGATGCCATTAAAACGCGTCTTTATGACGATATTATTCAACATGGTTTTACTGGTGAAACTATGGATGATCCTGCGGATTTAAAATCAACACACGATATTGATAAATTAACCGCTGCGATTGCATTTAGTATTTTGGCTGATCACAAATGCAATATATTTATTGAGTCTGTTAATAACAGTGTTCATGATAATCCAGATTTTTCTGTCTATATTGATCCTGTTGATGGTTCGTTAAATTGGGAACGTGGAGTTGGTGATCCCTGTGTAGTGATTGCTATATCAGCTACGTCCCGAATTAAATGTTTGAATGATTTATCCTTTGCTTTTGTGTATGGCTTAAGGAGTAATGATGTGTATTATTCTGATTTAATAAATTCGTATTTTATAAGTAACATTACTAAAAAACCGGTCAAAATAAACTGTATCGGTAATCACAAGATATCAAATGCTACTGCTTATCTTCGAACCGGTTATGGCGCAGCACAGCAGCAATTGTATCATACCCGTGAATTGTATTCTGCCGTCCGCGATATTCGGGGTTTTGACAATGCTGCTATGGAATTATGTGAGATATCACGTAATGCAGCGGATGTTATGGTTGAAGCACGTGGAATCTCTGACTTTTATAACTTGCTTGCCTACCCGATTTTAAAAACAGCAGGTGGTTATTTAACTGATCTTTCCGGCAATGATATTGGAGTACAGGCTATTGAATTTGAGTCACGATATAATTATATTGCCGCTAATAACAAGCAATTACTGTCTGATGTCATTAAATTAGTAAGAACTGAATAGGGATTTACTGTTTAGCTGCTCAAACAGCTTAATAATGAGTTAAATCAACATTTTGAAATTATTAATGGCGAATAATTTTAGTGAAAGACTTGCTGTCTGTTGCTCTTTCTCGTAAAATGATCGGCCTTGATAGCCACGGTGCCTGGAGTGTTAGCACGTCGCAGGTGGCCCTGGTAAACAAACAAAATGAGGAATTTATCATGAAAACCAATATACACCCAGATTACGCTGAAATTAACGTTACATGCAGTTGCGGTAACGAATTTAAAACTAAATCGACTGTAGGAAAAGATTTAAATCTGGATGTTTGTTCAAAATGTCATCCATTCTACACGGGTAAACAAAAATTATTGGATACTGCTGGTCGAGTTGATAAGTTCCGTCAAAAATACGGAATGGCTGGAAAATAATCCTGTACCGGACTGTTACTATTTATATAAAAAAGGCACTCAAAATGAGTGCCTTTTTTATTTCTGCATTATTAATTTTAACTTTTATCAGTCCTTCATTTGCGAGCACCGTAAAAAATATACCCTGCTTACTTAACGCAACCGAAAAAGCCGATGAGACGGTAATGGTATCTCGGGTCATTGATGGTGATACCGTTCAGCTTAAAGATGGAAGAAAAATACGTCTCATTGGTATTAATAGCCCAGAAACGAATTCTTCCGATCATACTGCTGAACCTTATGCCCAGGTAGCAACAATTTTTGTTCGAGATTTATTGAAAATATCCAGTACTGTTCAGATACGCTACGGTGCTCAGAAAAAAGATCACTATGGTAGATTACTTGCACATGTTTTTCTCAACAACAAACAAAATCTCAATGCGTTAATCCTTCAAAAAGGATTTGCCCGCTCCTTATACATACCCCCTAATGACTGGCAGTACCGTTGTTATGACCGACTGGACAAACAAGCACAACAATTAAAAGTTGGCTTGTGGTCAAATAAAGCCTATCAGACAATAAATGTTAATACTTTAAAACCGGAGAAAACATATAATAATAAATTTTTACAGGTTAGCGGTATTGTGTCCCATGTAGGCAATAGTAAAAATAATATCTGGATTAATCTCGGATCAAAATTTGTGCTTCGTATTGACAAATCCAGCCTGATTTTTTTTAACGAAATAAATTTTGATAAATTACCTGAGAAGAAAATTATTGCTCGTGGTTATGT
>JBGMQW010000105.1:0-12996 GCA_048060815.1 Thiohalomonadales bacterium
TACCACCTCAATGAAAAATTTGAAAGAAGGTATAACACGGTTGAAAGCATATTTACTATAAATCTTTATTCGCAATTTCATTTGCGGCGCTATTGTTTTCAAAAGTTTCTTGTTGTGGTAAGTATTCTTCTACCCATAAAAGTGTTGCTCCCGCAACAGCAGTAGGTATCACCAGAAAATTTATAACCGGTATCATTGTTGCTGCAGTAGTAATACTACCAAAACCCAAAGTTAATAAGCGTTTTTCTGCCATGTTTGCCCGAATATTTTTAAATGCCATAGAGTAATTACCCATTGGATAATCCAGATATTGTAGTGACATTATCCATGCACCGTATAAGAACCAGATAAAGGGTGAGGCAAAATTTATAACTGGAATGAATGACAAAATAATAATCGGTATTGCCCAAATTATATAATAAATTAATTTACGAAATTCATTTTTAAAACTTAGCAATATTTCTGCCACGATACCAAGACCATTATTTGGTGGTGGTGTACCCGTAAGTTTTTTTTCAACGGCATGTGCTAAAAAACTATTAAAAGGCGCGGCAACAAAATTGGCAACAATAGAAAAACCAAATGAAAATATTAACAAACAAAGAATGAAAAATAATGGCCATAAAATCCATGTTAACCAGTCTAGATATTCTGGTAATTGAAATTTGACCCAGTCGAGAAACAAACTGAAATAATCTATAGCAAAATACATTAAAATCGCAAATATACTAAGGTTAAGTATAAATGGGATGATTACATAACGTCGAATTCCTGATTGATTAAGTAAACCAAGTCCACGTAAAAAATAGTTTGCACCTTTCATTGGATTGGTCATACATTAAACCTGCTGATTGAATATGTAGAGAGTATGTTGTAATAACATTCTGTTTTTGAGTGTACCAGAATATAGTGATGCACTGATATTACTATTCTGCAATATGAGACATGTGAGCTAATAAAGCCGCGCCATAAGCTGCTTCGGTATTGTCAGGCGTAATTATTGGGATTTGTAACCGTGATTGTCGCATTTGAGTCCAAACCGAATTTTGGCTTCCGCCACCCATATTATAAATTTTATTTATTTTTGGACAACCTAATTCTTTTAATCGCTGGTAGCATAAATATTCAATTTCAGTTATGCCTTCTAATAAACCTTTAAAAAACTCAACATCATTGTCAGGACGCGGTGATATTAAAGCAGGGTGGTTAGCATCATTAAATGGAAATCGCTCACCGTTTTGTAACAATGGATAATAATTTAATCCAGTAGGTTTAGAATTCTTGAGCTTAATTAATTTACTCATTTGTTGCATTTGTGATGGACTGAAAAAATGTTTTAACACCGCACCACCAGAATTAGAACCACCCCCAACCAGGTAATTGCCATTGTAAGGTTGGCTATAAATGCCATATCCGGAATTCGAAATAGCTTTATCACTTATAATTTTTACAACTAAAGTAGAACCGAGTGAGGTGATAGCATCACCAATTTTATTCGCGCCAGTCGCTATCACCGCAGCTGTACTGTCAGTGCAACCTGTAACGATTCTCAGTTGAGAAGAAAATCCAAATTGCGAAGCTAACGCGGTTTTAATTAAACCCACAGTTGTTCCTGGTTTGGTTACAATTGGAAGTTGCTGCTGAAATATTCCTAAAGACTCAATCCAGAATGGCCATTTTTTTGTCGTTATATCAATCCCGGATTTTAAGGCATTATTATAATCAGTTATGTCATAGTTGCCAGTGAGTTGACCAACCAGCCAGTCTGCTTGATGCAGGTATTTGTCACTGGATTTTGGCTGATAGTGGCGTCTTAGCCAAAGCATTTTTGCAATACCCGAGCTTGAACTGTGTATTGCGGCATTATTCGGTACTAATTTTTGTATTTCAGAACATTCGTTTTCTGCGCGGGCATCGTTATACATTAATGCCTTGCTTATTGGTTCACCATTTTGGTTTGCCAATAAAACTGTTCCTGAAGTAGCATCCAGAGCTAAACAACCGATACTGGTAATATCAAACTTGGAATTGAGCTGCGTTATTAACTGCTTGAAGCTATGCCACCATAAATGAGGATCTTGTTCTTGTGTTACGGATTGAGTTTGTTGATGTTGATAGGAAACCGTAGCAGATGCAATTATTTCCTTATCCTGATCAATTACAATTGCCCGACATCCTGTAGTGCCAAAATCAACACCGAGATAACACTTATTGAGTTGAATCTGGACGCTGTCTGTAATTTGTTGTTTTTGGATGATTAAATCCTGATTTGGTTAAAATCAAATAGATTCAAATTAAATTTAGAAAATCAATATAACTTATTACAGTTTATCCTAAATTAACTTTTTCTTTAGGATTCCAGCCATCTTGTTGATGCTCAGTAATAATATCGGTGTAAACCCCGCCACGAACATTAAAATTTGCACGTACCCGCATAAATCGTGGTGAGCAGGCTGTTACAAAGTCATTGAGCATGGTATTGGTTACTGCCTCATGAAAAGCCCCGATATTTCGATAGGACCATATATAGAGTTTAAGGGATTTTAGCTCCAGGCAAGATTTATCAGGAACATAACTCAGGTAAATGGTCGCAAAATCAGGCTGCCCTGTTTTAGGGCATAAACAAGTAAATTCGGGAAGTTCAATTTGAATAGTATAATCCCGTTCAGGATTAGGATTATCAAATGTTTCAAGATCCTGGTTTGCTTGTGCTGACATGCAGGCGACAATACCGATTCAATTTTAATCTGACAAGTTAATTGTATTTTATTTTAATTATCAGCTATTTGATGTTATTTGAAGTTTTAAGATACGAAATAAATATAAAAATAGGGTGGTTGACAAACTGCTGTAAAGTAATTCAATTATTTCAATATCTTATGGTTGATTATTAAAGTTGATAATATGAAATTTCAAGAAAAGTCAGTTTAGTTAAAGTAATTTCTAGCTTAAATTTGAATTACATGTGATTATTAATTTGGAATAGAACGACAAATTTGAAAATAATTTAACAATTTAGCCATTTAATTCAAAGTCAATCTTGTATCTCTAGACCACGATCTTGTATCGTATAGCCCCATGAGATTACGTAAAATAAAATTAGCCGGTTTTAAGTCATTTGTCGATCCGACCACCATCTTAATGCCCAGTAACCTGATTGGAGTTGTTGGTCCAAATGGCTGTGGTAAATCAAATGTTATTGATGCAGTGCGTTGGGTTATGGGTGAATCATCTGCCAAGCATCTTCGTGGTGAGTCAATTACTGATGTTATTTTTAATGGTTCAACGTCACGAAAACCTGTTGGTCAGGCGATGGTTGAACTGATTTTTGAGAATAATGATGGTCGATTAGGTGGTGAATATGCTCAATATAGTGAAATATCAATAAAACGAACTGTATCTCGAGATGGACAATCAATTTATTATCTTAATAGTACTCGATGTCGACGGCGAGATATTACCGATATATTTTTAGGAACAGGACTAGGTCCACGTAGTTATGCCATTATTGAACAGGGTACTATTTCAAGAATTATAGAAGCAAAACCAGAGGAACTTCGGGTATTTATTGAAGAAGCTGCCGGTATATCACGCTACAAAGAACGTCGTAGAGAAACTGAAAACAGAATTAGACACACACGGGAAAATCTTGATCGCTTAAGCGATTTACGTGATGAATTACAAAAACAAATTATACATCTTGATCGACAAGCGAAGACGGCTGAAAAATACAAAATATTAAAAGAACAGGAACGAATTCTAAAAGCTCAATTACTGGCATTACATTGGAAATCTTTACACGATTCTTCGGCTGATACCGAAAAAGAAATCAATGATAAAGAAGTTGCATTAGAAGCTGCAATTTCAAAACAACGTGAAATTGAAGCAAGTATTGAAAAACACCGTGAACAACATATAGAAGCTACAGATAAATTTAACGAAGTACAAAGTCGTTTTTATGGCGTTGGTGGTGATATTGGTCGTTTGGAACAATCGATTCAACACGCTAAAGAACGTCGCCAACAATTACAACAAGATATCACTCAACTTGAAGATAATTGGAAAGAAGCACAAAATCATCTATCAACTGACAAAGAAAAAATTGGAAAACTACAAGCACAAAAAACTGAATTAGAGCCGAATCTACAAACTGCGCGAGAAAAAGAACAAGCATCAACAACTGCTTTAGCAACATCAGAACAATCAATGAAAGAATGGCAAGTGAGCTGGGATGATCTAAATTTAAAAGCGGCTGATCCTGCAAAAAATGTTGAGGTGGAAAGGACACGAATTCAGCATTTAGAACAGCAAACGGTACAACAGTCAAAAAGACTGGAAACGATTAATTCTGAATTAAATGAACATTCACCAGATTCATTGGCTGAACAAATAACAATTTCGCTTAATAAAACAGCCACAACTGAAGCGAAAGTCTCAGAAAATAAAGCACGTCTGGAACAAAAGTTAGTGAGTATCTCCTCAATTCGTGATTCTATTTTGTTAGTGAATGATGAGTTAAATACAAAACGAAGTGAATTGCAAAATATTCAGGGTCGAAAAGCATCCCTGGAAGCATTACAACAAGCCGCCCTTGGTAAACAGTCAAGTGCAGTGACAAATTGGCTGGAATCAAATCAATTAAATGAAGTTTCTCGTTTAGCTGAGCAAATGGATGTAGCACAAGGTTGGGAACGAGCATTAGAGTGTGTTTTAGGACAGAATTTACAAGCAGTCTGTGTTGATGATATTAATACTATCACCAATTCACTTGCTGATCTAACTGAAGGTAGCGTTACTCTTATAGACAAAGCTAATTCTGATTCTGGATCAGAAAATAATTCAGAATTATCTGATTTATTGGCATCAAAAGTAAATTCGAATTGGTCTATTCATGAATTAATCACCAATGTGTACTGTGCTGATACCTTAGAACAAGCACTACAACAACGTTCTTTACTAAAATCAAATGAATCTGTTATTACTAAAGGTGGTATTTGGATTGGTGTTAATTGGTTAAAAGTGGTTCGTGATGATGATGCCCAAGCCGGTGTGTTACAACGTGAACAAGAAATTAAACAGTTAAATGAGGTTACCAATTTACTATCGTCCCAGATTAATGAATTTGAAGAATCTCATGCAACTAAAACGGAAAATTTGTCAAATTTAGAATCAGAGCGCGAAAATGATCAAGCACAATTAAATCAGATAAATAGAGAATTAGCTGAATTTCAAGCTGAATATAAATCTTTATATGAACGAAGTGAGCAAGTTAAAGTTCGGCATGAAAAATTATTAGATGATGCCCATGAAGTAAAAGAATATATTGAAAAAGACAATAAGAATATTTCAGCAAGTCGACAAAAATTACAGGAAGCATTAGATGAAATTTCAATCGTTGAACAACAGCGTGTTTCTGAACTGAAAAAGCGTGATGAGATAAACTCGGAGCTGGAAGTAATTCGGCAAACAGCAAGAACAGATCGTGAAACTGCATCTGAATTGAATATTCGATTTGAAACTGTAAGAACTGAATTAACATCTACTCAAAATGCATTGGAGAGAATGACAACCCAACTAGAACAGTTGTCACAACGACAGGCGGAGCTTGAGTCTTCTCTTTCTCAACAAATTGAACCAATCGATAATATGGCAGTAGAGCTTGAACAACTGCTAGAGAAACGAATTATTGTTGAAAATGAATTAATCGAAGTTCGTGCACGAGTAGAAACACTTGATCATGATATGCGTGAATTAGAGAAACAACGCCATGAATCTGAAGAACATGTGCAATTAATTCGCTCCGAATTAGAGAATGTCAGAATACATTGGCAAGAAGCAAAAGTTCGATTAGAAACATTTGATGAACAAATTACTGAATCAGGTTTTGATTTGAAAGTATTGTTAAATGAAATGCCCGAGCAGGCAACGCTTGATATATGGGATGAGAATGTTCAGGTTTTAGATCGTAAAATTAATCGTTTAGGTCCGATCAATTTAGCTGCAATCGAGGAATATCAAACTCAATTTGAACGTAAAGAATATCTTGATAAGCAAGATAGTGATTTAGTAGAAGCATTAGATACTCTTGAAGGTGCTATTCGAAAAATTGATAAAGAAACCCGAACACGGTTTAAAGAAACGTATGATAAAGTTAATACCGGTTTACAAAAATTCTTTCCAAAATTATTTGGTGGTGGACATGCATACCTGGAACTGGTTGGAGAAGATTTATTAATAGCCGGAGTGACTGTGATGGCACGTCCTCCTGGCAAGAAAAATAGTACAATACACTTATTGTCGGGTGGAGAAAAAGCGTTAACAGCTGTTGCTTTGGTTTATTCAATATTTCAGTTAAATCCTGCACCATTTTGTATGTTGGACGAAGTTGATGCGCCACTTGACGATGCTAATGTCGGACGATATTGTGACCTTATTCGTGCAATGGCAGATAAAACACAATTTATCTTCATTACACATAATAAAATAACTATGGAAATTGCAGAGCACTTAACAGGTGTAACTATGAATGAGCCTGGCGTTTCTCATCTTGTGGCTGTTGATATGCAAGAGGCTGTGAAACTAGCTGCAGTATAATAATCAAATAATTGAAGGGTATTATTCTTGAATCTTTATTTTAGGGTAAAAATTAATGGATGCTTTTCGAATTAGCTTAATAGTTGCAGGTGTCACAGTACTATTAGTGGTTTATTTGTTTGACTCTAACAATAAATTACGTTCATATTTTAAAAATCTGCAGTTAAAACAATTTTTTACTAAAAAAAAGTATTTTGAAAAACATGAATCTCAAGAACCGGAGATTAGTGAAGATTCAGAAATTTTAGAACATTTTGAGCAAATGGAAGGTATTGTAGCTACTCAAAAATCTAATGCTGCCAATACTAAAGGTGATTTAGGCGATAAAGAACAAGAAACTGCTACGCTAACAGCTGAAACTCCTGTATCACCATCACCTGATGAAGAAATGGTTATTGTTTTTTTTATAGTTTCACGTGGTAAACAAATATTTAATGGGGCAGATATTAATAAAATTTGTGTATCCAATGGTTTTGAATTCAGTGAAAAAAATATTTATGAAAAATTTTCGGATACTAATTTTAAAGACAGTCGACCGATAGCGAGCATAGTGAATTCTTTTGAACCCGGAACATTTGATGCTGATTTTGAAAAATTTAATACGAAAGCAATTACACTCTTGTTATTTTTACCAGGTCCCGATACTGAAATGAAAGCTTTTGAAGACATTGTGTTAAGAGGTAAAAATATCGCTCAAAACCTTAATGGTGAGTTATGTGATGAAACTCGAAGCGTTTTAACACAACAAACAATTAGTCACCTGGAAGAAAAAATCGAAGAATTTCAGTTCAAAAATAAAATGTTGAAAACACATCAACAACATTAAATCATGCCAGTTTCAGGAAAGGTTCCAGTAAAATCGCAAAAGCGTTCTATAAAATTACGTGAAACTATTTTACAACATAATTTAAAATATTATGTTAAGGATGATCCTGAAATTCCAGATGCTGAATATGATCGCTTAATTCTGGAATTACAGGCGTTAGAGTTAAAATATCCAGAATTAATTACCAACGATTCTCCCACTCAACGTGTTGGCGGCAAACCTTCAGGGCAATTCAAAACTGTTTCTCATAAACTTCCCATGCTATCGTTAAGTAATGCCTTTTCTGATCAGGAAGTAATTGACTTCGATGAACGCGCTAGAATAAAGTTAGAAGTAGATATAATAGAATATTCTGCAGAACCAAAACTGGACGGTCTTGCCATTAGCTTATTATATGAAGACGGACTGTTAACACAAGCACTAACTCGAGGTGATGGTGTAATCGGTGAAGATGTAACCCAAAATGTTCGTACTATTTCCTGTATACCATTAAAATTAATTGGAAATAAATATCCCAATATATTAGAAGTGCGCGGTGAAGTGATTTTATCAAAGAAAGGTTTTGATAATCTAAATAAACAACAGCTTAAAGAAGATAAAAAATTGTTCGCGAATCCAAGAAATGCTGCCGCAGGTAGCTTACGACAATTGGACAGTAAAGTAACTGCATTACGTCCTTTGGAATTTTATTGTTATGGTATTGGTTTTGTTGAAGGTGATTTCAAAAGAAAATCACATACGCAACAAATGTTAACTCTTAAAAGGTGGGGAGTTCGAATTAATCCCGAAGTAAAAAAAGTATCTTCAGTCACCGGTTGTATAAATTATTATCAGGAAATTGAATCAAAACGAAATGAATTACCTTATGAGATCGACGGTATAGTTTTTAAGGTTGATGACTTAACACAACAAAAAGAATTAGGGTTTATTGCAAAAGCACCCCGATGGGCTATAGCACGAAAATTTCCTGCACAAGAAGAAATTACGGTGATAAAAAAAATTGAAGTTCAAGTTGGCCGAACCGGTGCATTAACACCTGTTGCAAGACTAGAACCGGTATTTGTGGGTGGAGTTACTGTAAGTAATGCAACTTTACACAATCAGGATGAAATTGATCGCCTTGATGTTCGCGTAGGAGATACGGTAGTTATTCGTAGAGCAGGTGATGTAATACCGGATATTATAAGTGTTGTTAAAAACAAGCGTAAAAAGTCATTTCGAAAATTTAAGTTACCAACTGTCTGTCCGGTTTGTGGTTCTAAAGTTGTTCGTATAGAAGAACAAACCATTGCACGTTGTTCTGGTGGTTTATTCTGTGAGGCACAACGAAAAGAAGCTTTAAAACATTATGTGTCCCGTAAAGCAATGAATATTGATGGCTTGGGCGATAAATTAATTGAGCAATTAGTCGATGAAGAATTAATTCACGATATCGCTGATATATATTCATTAAATGAAAAATCAGTTATGAATCTTGAACGAATGGCCGAAAAATCTGCAAAAAATCTTATAACATCAATCAATAATAGCAAACAAACAAGTTTGGCTAAATTTGTATTTGCGCTTGGAATACGTGAAGTAGGTGAAACTACTGCTCTTACTCTAGCTAACTATTTTGGTAATTTGAAAGCGATTATGAAAGCTACTGATGAAGCGTTAATAACGATTCCTGATATTGGACCCGTAGTTGTTAAAAGTATTCAATTATTTTTTGGTGATAAACACAATACTGATATCATAAAAAAAGTTCAAGAAGCAGGCGTTACATGGTCGGATGTTAAAATTGTCGATAAAAAAAATCAAAGTTTAACTGGTAAAACATTTGTTATAACAGGAACATTAACTCATTTTAGCCGTCAGGATGCAAAGACTGAATTACAAGCAAGAGGTGCTAAAGTAACTGGAAGTGTTTCTAAAAACACGTCATGTGTTGTTGCGGGAACATCGGCAGGATCAAAATTGACTAAAGCAATGGAGCTGGGAATTAAAGTAATTACTGAAGATGAGCTGCTTTCATTACTCCATAAGAAGGATGAGGTATAAAAAAGCGTTAATATTAACCCGGATATTATTTGATTATAATAACACCCGGGTAATTTATTATTGAACTTTTATTTTTGCTGACTTACGCAACTCTGCCACGTATCCAGATAATGCTTTATTTTGTAGAAGGACTTTTATTCTATCTTTGACTTGTTTGAATTCAGGGGGAGCTGAAGTACGTTCATTTTCAAGTTTAATGATATGCCAGCCAAAACGAGTTTTTACCGGAGTTTTGCTATAAGTTCCTTTTTTCATTTTTGCAATGGCTTTAGAAAATTCAGGAACCATTTGACCAGCGGGGAACCAGCCTAAATCACCACCTTTTTTATTGCTAGGTCCAGTAGATTTTTCTGTCGCCAGTTTCGCAAAATCACCGCCTTTATTTAATAACTCAATAATTTCTTTTGCTTCCTTTTCCTCAGTTACTAATATGTGTTTTGCTTTGTATTCTTTACCGCCACCGCCTGCAACAGTTTTATCATATTCTTTTTTTATATCAGCTTCTGTTATTGGATTTAACATTAATACTTTTTGCATGGCTGCATTAATCAATACTTCCTGTTTTGATACCTGTAAATTAAACGCGACATCTTTATTCTTTTCAAGATTATCTTTTATTGCTGATTGATAAAGTAATTCCCGATTAACTAACTCCGATTTTAATATTTTATCAATTTTTACATCTGGTAATGCTGGATTTTGAGTTTTACGCATTAACTTATATTTTTCGTAAAAGACAGAATCATATTGAGTATCATTAACCTGAACAATTATTTTATTTTCAGTTTTTGTTTCGGCTATTCCGGGACTGGTGATTATCCCCAAGCTGCAAAAAATGATTAAGTAAGTTTTTAATGTCATTTTATTTTCCTTAATTTACTTTTATTAATTTATGGTAATACGTGTTTAAAAGGTTTGACTGAAATAGTTTTAAATACACCAGCAGTTTTATATGGGTCTTCATCTGCCCATTCCTGTGCTGCTTGAAGTGATTCAAACTGAGCAACAATGAGTGAACCGGTAAACCCTTCGGTCCCTGGATCATCGCTATCAATTGCAGGATGCGGACCTGCTAAAACTAACATTCCTTGTTGCTTTAATTTTTCTAATCTTAATAGATGATCTGCTCTTACGGATAATCTATTTTTAAGACTTTCTTTATGATCCTGACAAATAATGGCATATAACATAATATTTTCTTTATAATTTAATCAGAAGATTTATCTGGTTTTGTATCTTTTTGGTCTTCTTTTATATACTTAGAAAGAAAGAGTGTCTGGACAAGGATAAATGTAAACATTAAACCAAATACACCAAATAATTTAAAATTAACCCAGGTATCAGTATCAAAGGAAAATCCTACATATAAATTAATAAAACCAAGAAATATAAAAAAAATAACCCAGGCAAAATTTAATTGAACCCATATATTTTCGGGCAGGCTCATTGCTTGTCCCATCATTCTTTTGATGATTGATTTTTCACCAATATATTGACTTCCCAAAAATACACTGGCAAATAGCCATTGTGCTACAGATACCTTCCATATTAAAAACAATGTATTATCAAAGTAGATTGTTGCACCGCCAAAAATTAAAACCAGAACAAGCGTTAAGATATGCATCTTATTTACTTTTCTATTTTTTAGCCAATAAGCAGTAACTTGAATTATTGTGGCAACAATAAGCACAGCTGTTGCATTTTTCATGGCTTCGGCCTCTATTGGGCTAAATTTGAAGACAATAAAAAATAATAAAACAGGGAAAAAATCAAATAATAACTTCATAATGTAAGTTTCAGCTTAATAAATATTTTATTGGGTCATTTTACCATATTACTTTGAACTAACTGAATGTTTATTCAAAATTTAGTATTTATGATTATCGAGTTTTATTAAAAATTCATGTAAAATAGATAGAATTCAGTATTTTATAGTAATAGTTAATAGTAAAGCATTAGTCCCGATAATATGGTCATTAAATATGATTTACATTCCCATTCAACTGCTTCCGATGGGACATTTTCGCCATCTGAAGTGGTTCGACACGCAATCGAGCAAAATGTTTCATATTTAGCATTAACTGATCATGATAATACCAATGGTCTGGATGAAGCATTAAATCTAGCTTCACAATTGGGTTTAAAATTTATTCCTGGCATTGAAATTTCAGTTACCTGGAGTAAACAGACGGTGCATATATTAGGTCTATGTATCGATTCATCAAATAGTGTAATGCAAACTGGACTTGTGGCGTTAATGGAATACCGTGACTGGCGTGCAACTGAAATTGCACGGCGATTAGATAAAGCTGGTATTTCCGGTGCTTATGAAGGTGCGAATAAATATCGCAGTGGGCGTATTTTTAGTCGTACTCATTTTGCACGATTCCTGGTTGATTCCGGACATGCAAAATCAATTCGTGATGTTTTTAAGCATTATTTAATACCAAATAAACCGGGTCATGTCCCCGGTAAATGGGCATCACTTGAAGAATGTTTGTCCTGGATTAAATTAGCAGGTGGAATTGCAGTTATAGCTCATCCTGCTCGATACGGTTTTACTGCTACCCGTCTTCGAAAATTAATGTCTGAATTTAAAGAACTTGGTGGTAATGCTATTGAAGTTGTTTCAGGAAGTCATTCTAATGATGATATTCGTTATATGTCTGAGTTAGCAGGACAGTATGATTTTTATTCTTCCTGTGGTTCGGATTTTCATAGTACTGATAATCAATTCATCGATTTAGGGAAAATACCGCCTTTACCAGGTAAATGTATTCCAATTTGGGAAAATCCGGACTGGCATGAATAAATCTTAATACGTGTTATTCTAGAATAATAATGTTATTAAAATTTATTCCATATGGAATTAATCAAGCAGTGCAACTTTTTCAAATTCATTCAACTCATCCACAACACCGCTTAATTCAAAAAGCGGTAGTCATCATTCAACAAGGAGGAGTTATCGCCTATCCAACTGATTCAGCTTATGCACTGGGTTGTCACATTGGGGATAAGCAGGCTTTGGAACGAATACGAAGTATTCGAAAGGTCGATAAACATCATAATTTTACGTTGGTGGTTCGTGATTTATCAGAAATTTCTATCTATGCAAAGGTAGATAATCCCACCTATCGTTTGCTAAAAGCCTGTACTCCAGGAGCATATACATTTATTTTAAAGGGGACCCGTGATGTACCAAAGCGGTTATTACATCCTAAACGTAAAACAATTGGTTTACGAGTACCTGATAATATCATTGTACAGAGCTTGTTAACCGAGCTTTCAGAACCCTTAATGAGCTCGACACTCATTTTAGCAGAACAAACAAAACCCTTAACAGAAGCTGATGATATTTGTGAGGTGTTATCAAATTATGTTGATTTGGTCATTGATGGTGGGCACTGCGGTATTGAGCCCACAACGGTTGTTGATTTTACTCACGAATATCCAGCTATTGTAAGGCAAGGTAAAGGGGATACGGCTTGTTTTAATTTAAATTGAAATTACGCTTTTGTGTACTATTGTTGTGC
>JBGMQW010000106.1:0-12449 GCA_048060815.1 Thiohalomonadales bacterium
CGGTGCGACACAGTGAGCTGCTGTTAAAATTATATCTTCTGCTATCAGGCTACCACCACAAAGTTGTGCTTTCGATGCATTCGGTTCAGAGGCAATTAATAAGACCGCCATCCATGGATATGCACCTGCAAGTGCATCAGTTCCACCTACAATTTTAGGTATAATGGTAGATTGTGGTGTAATTGAAGTTACCTGGCTAATATTTTTTCGATTACTGGTTTTGTTTAAAATCCGTTTTTTTTCATTTGTAAGCAGTTCACCTTTATTAATTGTAGAACTGGCAAATGCAGGGATAGAAACCAGAAATATTATTGGTATAACAATGGTCATTAACTGTCGTATATTCATGTAATCTCCTTTTAAAAAATTCTCTAAATTGTTAAAATGTGTTAATTATAATTAAGCAAAAGTCTATTGCGACTAAGTTTCAACTAGTCCTAAATTAACTAATTATTAAAAGACGCTGTTTTTATTGTTATTTGAAATAAAATATTTAAACCTGGCTAGTTATTTTGAAGATACCAATCATCCTTATTAAGGGTGATTGGTACCTGAAGCGCGTTAGCATTAATTACAAGTAGATCGCAAACAGCAAACAATTACATTGAATGCAAATACCCCTCTTTGACAACATAGACAATACCCGAAAGGTTATCTATATTTGCAATCGGGTCGGCGGATAAAACAACTAAGTCTGCAACTTTACCGACCGAGATTGTGCCATGAGTATCTTCTATGCCCAGTGCCAGCGCATTATTGGCAGTGGCAGCAACAATCGCTTCGTTTGCAGTAAACTCGGCCCTTTGCATCAATGCTTTCATTTCATCCAACACAGTGATAGGCCCATCAGTGCCAACACTGACCTTCACACCAAGTTCGTGCGCTCTCTGCGTAAAAGAGGAACCAATATTATTAGACGGAGGTGCTATGTTCAATGTTGCGTCAAGCACAATGTCATTGCTCACCATGATTTCAAAAAATGTGCGCATGGCCTCTGAATTTGCCTGCGCTGGAATCAACACATCAACCATTAAATCCAGATACGATGGCAACGTAACATACTCTGCAGCCATCAACATATTTGCATGCGAAATAGCATCTACACCTGCGTTTACAACATCGAGCGGAGTGGCAGAGACAACTGCAGCATGACTCCAAACTTGTAATCCCTGCTCATGCGCTTCTGCAGTAACTGCCTGGACCAATTCCGGGGAAATATCTGCGTATAGTTTAAGTGCTGTAACACCAAATGCCTTAGCTTCGCTCACCAATGTTGGAATGTCGGTATTGCTGTCCAACATCGGCATCCACGCAACTTGTCCGGCAATACTGTTACCTGCAGCTGGAAGAACACGTGGGTCATTGGCAAGAAAATTCGGACCTGCAACCAGTGCTGAAAAGTATATTTGAGGCGCACGTTTATCTAGCGGACTCGCCCAGGTCTTGAGGCTGCTCAGCGCAGTACCGTTTCCAGCCATATCACGCACA
This sequence comes from Thiohalomonadales bacterium, assembly GCA_048060815.1. Classification (GTDB taxonomy): domain Bacteria; phylum Pseudomonadota; class Gammaproteobacteria; order UBA6429; family Thiohalophilaceae; genus CAYQUC01. The sequence goes on from JBGMQW010000106.1 coordinate 1,489, forward strand.
CTGGTGATTCCCTGGACAAAGTAGTCCGACAAAGTGACTTTAGGAACAACAATGTCCTCACTATCGGTGAGATGCACATGCCCGTCGATCAATCCTGGAATAACATAGTGCCCGGTAAGATCCATCATGTTAGCATTGCCGGGTATCGCAGGTATTTCACCAGTAGTGATACTCGTGATCTTACCATCTTCGATAACAATGGTTGCGCCGCTAATGGGATCGCTACCGGTACCATCAATAACTGTTACGTTTGTTAAAACCACCGGTACCGGTGGAGATGACAAAGAATCATCACTCTGACTATTCTCACTAAATCCAATGAGTGCACCTACTAGTAACAATAGTAATAAGGATCGAGTAAAAGTTCTTATTGGTGTTTTAACTACAGTTGCTAATCTCCTTGATACACCGAAACTTTCGGAAAAAATGATTTTATCTTTAGTGATAAGCGTATTAATACCAATAACCAATTTACGTGGTATTGCGGATTTCCTTAACATAATAACTCCTTCAATTGTTGTGTCTCTACTGTTTCTTTAGAGATGAAATATATTGAAAGTAACTTTAGAACGATGTCCTGTGTTATTTCTATAGTTAAATTGTTGCGTATTGTTTTAAAATTGTAACGCTTCGTATCAATATTGTTACACTCTATATTAATGCCTAAATGGCGCTATGTAGGTTTAACCTAGATTACGCAATAAAATATACAGCTTCAGCTGTTTATTAAATAAAAGTCATTGTAAAATACTAAGCGGCCATTGAGATTTAACAAACTCTCTTTTTAATTCTGCTGTATAAGCTTTTCCAAAGATAGCCATAACCCCGTCTCCTCCGGTTGCAAAAATTACCGTGGTTTCTTTTGTTCCCGGACGATATTGAAAATAAGTTTCATATCCATACTCACTACCACCGTGCCCATAGGCAACTTTATCACTCCTAATATCAATACCAGTATCAATCTGACCAAGTCCAAGACTAGCCCCAATTCCGATTCCTAATCCGTAAAAACTGTCTACACTGTTAACCGGTGAACTCAGTAATGTTGTGAGTGAAGCATCATCCATAAATGTTTTATCTGTAAATATCGCCTGAATAAAAACAGCTAAATCTTGCAAACTGCTAATCATTGCACTTTCAGCAAAGGGTGTTATTTTCGCCATGTCGTGACCGTCTTGCAATACTCCTAAGCCACGATCGAAATAACCATGCACATAGTCTAAATAATTATTTTTTTCTGACATATGAAATGTATTCTTTAATCCTAATGGTTCTATAATTAATTCACGAATGACAGTCGAAAAATGTTTATTCGTTGCAGCATTTATTATTAAACCCATCAACAGGTAATTTGTATTTGAATATTCGAATCCTGTTCCAGTTTCAAATAATAATGGCTTATCAAATACAAATTTTAAAACTTCAAGTTCAGTCCAGATTTGATGGGTACTGGAAAGGTATATTTCGGAAAAAGCAATGTGTAAATAATCATCGATGCCGCTTGTATGACTCAGTAAATTTCGAATCGTAATGATATTACTATTAGGGATATGGTCAGTAATTTCAGCTGGTAACCACTTTACTAAAGTATCGTCAAGATTAAAAACACCAGCCCTGGCTAACTTAATACTGCTAACTGCAACAAATGTTTTCGTAATACTTCCGATATCAAATCTGGGATTTTTATTGATTTTGACTTTGGTTTTAAGGTTAGAGTAACCTTTAGTTATTTTAATAACACAATCTTTTTTTTGATAATATATTCCAGCTGCTGGAAGCGCATTGTTTGTTGCACGAGTTACCACTTTTTCAATTTTTGATTTATTCACTCCCACACATTCAGCAAGAACTAAATCTAGTGGTAAAAAAACAAGTATAATAAATAATATTTTTCTTAAAATATGGTTCATAGTCATTCTCCTTAAGTTTGCATTACATATCTGGATAACCGTAATCCTATATTCTCTAATTTATTTTAACCAAGAGACTTTGTCTGTTTAATCTATGTATCAACTTGTAATTCTAAGTAACAAATGAATCTGAAATGCTTAATTAATAGCCTTACTTTAGTAATAAAATATTTAATAACATAATTTGTTAGTATAAATAATAATCTCTTACACTCAGGACTCTATTTTATGTTGACCAAGGGATTAACAAATAAAGTTGATAAACCAAGAATGAATTCAAATATAAATATCGATAAAATATGTTTTTTTATGTTTCAAGCTGTAACAAGATCAGGTAGTTATTACAACTTGATACACGAATACTAAATAATTGAATTATAATTAATTATAAGCAAAATAATTAAAAGATTTGGTTGAAAAATGATTAATTTATTACTGGTAGAAGACGATGAACGCCTTGCAGGTTTAATGCAGCGTTATTTGGAAAATAAAGACTTTTTGGTTAATATTGAATCACAAGGCGATCTAGCAGTTGATCGAATATTAAATGAAAATCCTGATATCGTTATTCTTGATATTATGTTACCTGGATTAAGCGGACTTGATATTTGTCGTCAGATTCGTCCCACCTTTAGTAAACCCATTATAATGCTTACCGCAATGGGAGATGATATAGACCAGGTAGTGGGCCTTGAACTTGGTGCTGATGATTATATTCCCAAACCTGTAGAACCACGGTTATTACTCGCAAGAATACGCGCAATATTAAGGCGCACTGATAATACTTTAATAACCAAGAATGATTCTAAAGATACTCAAATCGAAGAATTAACATTTGGTGATCTTAAAATATGTAAAACTTCGTATGAAGTTCATATTAACAATAAACTAATAAATATCAGTAATCTGGAATTTGAATTACTGTGGTTATTAACCAGTAATGCCGGAACCATACTATCGCGTGACCAAATTTTAACCTCACTACGCGGTTTTGGTTATGATGGTCAAAATCGTTCTACCGATATTGCGATTTCCCGTTTACGTAAAAAAATTGGTGATGACCAACAACCCCCCACTATTATCAAAACCATTCACAGAAAAGGTTACTTATTTTCAATTGATGGAACGTCGTAATGCTTAGGAATTTTTTTCGAATTGTCGTTCTTCTTACTTTTGTTGTAGTTGTATATATAACGAGTGTTGAATTAGTTCTTTTTGACTTTCTTGAAGGAAATTTATCTAATAATCCAGACAAAAGTCCTTATCATGTACCATTTTTTACTATCAAACGTGAATTATTTAGTAAACCCCAATCTCAATGGCCAGAAATAATTAAAGAATTACAAAAACATTATGGTTATCCTCTTGAATTAAAGAAATTCGAAAATCTCGATCTAAACGTTGCTCAGAAAAAAGAACTTAAAAAAGACAAAATACTCAATCTTGGTGGTGGTAATTTTTTTCATTCTGAGGAAATTTGGTATTCAACACTTAAAGATTCAAATCTCATTATAATATTATATGAATCTGATTCAGATAGTAATTTCCTCTACCGTAAAAACAAGGGGAACTTCTATGGTTTATTTAAATACATGACTGAAGTACCTGAAACTGAGTGGCAACGTCAATTCGATTTATTTCAACAACAATATGGAGTTATAATAAAACGTACACCGATCAAAGAACTTAAAATCGATAATAAAATGCTAATTAAACTTGAGAATGATAATATCGTCGGAATCAATTTGGACTTACCTACTCAAACTGTTTTTAAAATAATCCCAAACAGTCATGATGTATTACAAATAAAATTACTAGGAAATCTTGATTCAGATAATTTTCTGATTAAAAATCTTATTCCTGTAATACTTGTTTTATTAGCAAGTTTACTTATTCTCGCTTTATTTTTATGGATGCGACCTATTTGGCGTGATTTAAATACACTCAATTCTGTTACAACAAAATTCGGTCAGGGAGATTTTCAAATAAGAAGTACTTTGCCAAAGAAGTCTGCAATCTGGAATCTTTCTGAAACTTTTAATAATATGGCAACACGAATTAGTAAACTTATTACATCTCATAAAGATTTAACCAATGCGGTATCACATGAATTACGAACCCCACTTTCAAGATTACGCTTCGCAAATGCCATGCTTAATGAAGATAAGGATGACAGTCATAAACAGGAATATATTGATAGCATGCGTGTTGATATTGAGGAATTGGAATTGCTTGTCTCAGAATTATTAAGTTATGCCCGTTTCGATCGTGAAAATCCGGAGTTAAAATATTGTGAACTTAATATCTCAGACTGGCTAACAGAGGTAATTGAAAAAATTGAGTCAGAGAATATAAATACTAATTTACAAATTATTAATTCGATTAATAATAAATCGCAACTTATCAATATCGATCCAAAATTAATTGAACGTGTTTTAAATAATCTAGTTCGTAATGCAATTCGATATGCAAAAAACAGAGTTGATATCTGTCTTTCGATTAAAGATAATAATTGTTGCATATCAGTTGATGATGATGGCTCTGGAATACCAGAAAGTGAGCGAGAACGTATTTTACAGCCTTTCACTCGACTTGATTTTAGTCGAAACAGAAAAACGGGCGGTTATGGACTTGGCTTGTCTATTGTACAACAGATAATAAAATGGCATAACGGTAGTATCAACATATCAACATCACGTTACAAAGGTGCTTCATTTGAAATTTGCTTACCGATAAAACTATCCTAGAAATATCATTTAATATTGATCTTATCTTCAGGGGTATTAAACAAATCTTCTATATTCTTGGTAAAATCATATATAATTTCAGGCTTACCGAGGTGATATCCCTGAGAATAATCAACGCCAATATCTTTTAATGCCTGATATATTTCTTCACTTTCAACAAATTCTGCAACTGTGGTTTTACCGAGTTCATGTGCGATATCATTGATCGCACGCACCATGGTTTTATTTAATGATTTTGTTGTCATATCTTTAACAAAAAAACCATCAATTTTAACTATATCAACAGGTAGATCAACTAAATACGCAAATGATGAGTGTCCAACACCAAAATCATCTAATGCTGTTTTACACCCAAGAGTTTGAATATTTTTTAAAAGATTATTTGCAGTATTCATATTAGCGATTGCAATTGTTTCTGTTACTTCAAATAATAATTTTTTCGGGTCAATATTATGTGATTCAATTTCGTTCTTTATTAAATCATATGTAGTATCATTATCAATAGAATGTGCTGACAAATTAATAGATAGTTTTAGTTCAGGGTTAAATTTATGTTGCTCTGAAATTAATTTAAGTGAATTTCGTAATACCCAGGCATCGATTTCAAGCATTAAACCAAACCGTTCTGCTGCCGAGATAAAACCAAAAGGCATAATTATTTTTCCATCACTATCCGTCATTCGAATTAGAATTTCGTAATAACTAACGACATTTTTTCGAGTATTATAAATAGGTTGACATGCCAATAAAAAATTATTAGTAACTAATGCTTCCTTAATACGCCTTGTCCAACCAATATCCCGCGACATATCCGATACATGTTTATCATCTTCTTTTGAATAGATATAAACCTGATTTCGACCTAATCGTTTTGCCTCATGGCAGGCAAAATCTGCACGGGCCAATAAATGTTCTTTAGTCTTTATGTCTTTATCGATATAAGCGCCACCAAGTGAACATGTTATATCAACAATATTACCTTCATATTTGAAAATATAACTACTTAATATTTTTCGAAAACATTCCGCCACATATTCCAGATGAACATTTTTTTCGTGGTACAATAAAATCGCAAATTCATCACCACCTATTCGTCCTAAAATGTCAGTTTTTCGGATTCGGTTTTGTAATAATGTCGATACTTCTTTAATTAATTGATCACCAGCCAAATGTCCCATGGTATCATTTACATATTTAAAATTATCCAAATCAAGATAGATAATAGCATTATTATTTGAATCTCCACGAATGTGTTGATTAACGGTTTGTTCAAGTGCATTTGTAAAATAATTTCTATTATATAATCCAGTAAGAGAGTCATGATTTGCTTGATATTCCAGGTCTTCAATTAGCGCTTTTCGTTCACTGATATCTTCAACCACCGCAGTAAAATATCGCTCTCCATCAATTATCATCTCATTCACTTTCACAGAAACGGGAAATACATTACTATCTTTTTTTACAGCTTCCACTTCACGATTCTTACCAATAAAATTAGTTACTCCCGTAGTTAAATATTGTTTAATTTTATCTTTATGAGCTTCTGAATGTGTCCATGGAATTAAAATTGAAATATCCTGACCAATGACTTCATCAGCGGAAAATTTAAATAAATCTTCAGCAGCATTATTAAAACTTTCAATTATTCCTTCTTCATTAGTGATGATAATTCCTTCTAATGCATTATCAAGTATTGATTGTAGTCGTTCCTGTCGAGTTCGAACTTGCTCACGCATATTACTAAAAGCATCGAGTAATTCATTAATTTCAGTCCCGTAATATTCCCCAATAGAACTAACAACCTCACCTTTAGCTTCAGAATCCAGTGCTTTTGCTACTTTTACAATTGGGCGTCGTAAACTAACTTCAAATGCAAAATAAATAACTACCATCACTAGAATGATCAGAATTAATGAATACCAAATCATATTTGATATTTTATCAGACGTATTTTGAGATATTATAATACTTTCATTTGATTGTGCACCCAACATAATTTGAAGATTTACCAATTTCTCCCAAATAAGATCTAGTGCTGGCTGTATATTATATTCAAGTAATTTTACATCAATTCGCCAATCTTCTGATAAATGAATGTCTCTTGCTCTATTAAATTCTGAATTATATTTTTTTATGTATATTTTTAAATCATTAATACTTTCAGATTGTATTAACCCTAATTCATTTTTTTTATCATATTTTTTTAATTCTTTCAAGATAGAAAGTACTTTTGAATAATATATTTCACGATTATTTAAATTTTGTTGAACGCTTTTTTTCTCATCACCAAATATTCCAGATCGATTCGATATAAAAAGTCTTACATATTGTGTTTGTTGCAACCACGAATATCTCGCATTCTGAAACAATCTTTCTATTTTAGTTGAGTTATTTGACTTACGGTTATTTTTTCTCAGGTCTATTATTGCCAGATCTAATGCTGTTTTAATTTTTTGATTTAACGGTAGCAAAGTACTTTCAATAATAACCATTGCTGGATAACGTTTATTTATATCTACTGCCGTTCTATTAAAGTCATCTATCGGTAATTTTAATGCTTGAACATCAATCTGTATTAATAAATTTATATCTTTGACATTCTTAAAATTTGAATCTTTATTAGTACTGAATATGATTTTATTCAAATCCGGATTATTGACCATTATTTTAATTTCAGAAAATAATAATTCATAAGTTTGTTCAATTGATTCAACACGGTCTTCATCCACGTTAATAAGTTGCTCATAAAATTCCTTTTCCAAAATTTGTAAAAGGCTATTTATTTTAGCTAATGAATGACTAATACTCTGAATGACATAAGTACGAGTAATATTTCGTTTTGAAGTTACAGAATTTAAATTTTGAGCATATAGTACAAGTCCAAAAACGACTAGACTAATCACAATAGTAAGCAAGATCAAACGAGATTTAATACTACTATGATAATATTTCATTATGAACTGACTATACTTATATACATCATTAAAATATCGGCATTTATACTCATTACTTAAATGACGATTTATAAGTAACAAAAACTTTAATTATTCAAGTATTTTAAAGATATGCCGAAATAAGCAATGATTAAGCAATTTAATACATAAAACACTCTACTAATTACTAATAAATAACCCATTTAAAGTAATGATTATCTGAATTAATTGTGACGAATGCGAAAATTTCATTTCCTTATATTTTTTTTGATTATAAATATTTCTTCTTATGCGTATGCTGACATTGTTGTAGTCGTTAATGTTAATTTTAATGCTGAACAAATTTCACAAAAGAAATTAAGAAAGTTGTGGTTAGGTAAGAGCAAGAAATTAGAAAATGTAGGACGTATTATAATTGTTGATCAAAATGCCAATAATACAATTACCAGACAATTTTATAAAACAATTATCAAAAAAGAACGGAAACAAATTAAAGCATACTGGGCAAAATTAGAGTTCATTGGTAAAGGTTATCCACCAAAAACACTTATTAATGATAAAGCTGTAATTGAGTGGATCCAGAATAATAAAAACGGTATTGGTTATATAAATAGCAACTCTATTACCGATAAAATAAAAGTCGTAATGACAATTCCCGGAGAACAAAAATGAGTGTCGCTAAAATATTTTTGTTGATACTAATTTTAAGTTTATCCAGTCAACATGCCCTGGCTGTAAATATTGGTTTATTTGGTGATATAAGATTAAAGGCTACTGATATTAAAGATGATCCTTATGGTTTTGAATTAGGTGATCTTGATTTTTACGCTACTCAGGAGCTATCTGATAATACACGTGGATTTGTTGAATTAGTATTCGAAAATACTTCCTCCGGGATAGTTACTGATTTGGAACGATTATGGATTATGCATACTTTTAATGATGAATTTAAGCTCAGTGCCGGACGTTTCCATACTCCTTTGGGTAGGTGGAATCGCACCTATCATCATGGTGCATTGGTTCAAGACACAGTATCAAGACCATTTTTTCTTGATTTTGAAGATGGTGCGACAGGTGTCTTACCGGTACATGTCGTTGGAGTAATGTCTACAGGTGATATCATTAGAAAAAATGATGAATTTAACTATGAAATCGCAATTGGTAATGGACCATCAATCGATTCAAGTGGTGGTTTTTCACCTGTCTCGAAACCTGAAATTGACATTAATGTGAGCTCGGATACTAATAAGAATAAAACGCTAGCTGCACGTGTTATTTATGGGCATGACGACATTCCAGTAAAAATCGGTTTATTTGCAATGACACATGAAATTTCTGAATCAGCTGCCACTGGTGGGCTCACTAATTTTAGATCAACTCTGATAGATCAAACCATATTTGGTACTGATTTATTATTCACACAAAATAAAATTGAGGTTCTTGCAGAATATTATCAATTTAGAAATAAAAGCAATATTGGTACAATTGGTAGTTACTCGGCATCTGCCTGGTATGTCCAGTTCAACTATGAAATATTCAATAATTTTAAATTTATTGCACGTGAAGAATCTTTAAGCTTTGATAAAAATAATGATAGTTATTTTCTGATCCTTGGAACTGAACAAGCAAAACACCATGTATTAGCTTTACGTTATGATATTGATGAATCTAATGCCATTAAATTTGAACTTAATGCAGCAGATAATGATTTCAGCACTGACACCACTACCTTCACAGTCCAATGGGCATTTTTAATACCATAATATTATTTGGTCAACTCCATAAGGCATCAAATAGATATATTTTCCAACACTGTTTCAATTTGTTACAACTATTCATAGTGATATTTCACCAAAAAGATTATTATCTCATAAAATTACATGAGATTAAAAATGTCTAATTATACTTTGGTAATAGGTAATAAAAATTATTCTTCATGGTCATTACGACCCTGGATTTTCATGAAACAATTTAATATAGAATTTTCTGAAAAACGAATTTCATTGTTTACAGATAGCATGAAAAATGATTTAGAGCCGTATTTCTCTAACTCCAAAGTTCCTGTTTTACTTGATGGGAATATTACCGTGTGGGATTCATTAGCCATTATGGAATATATATCCGAACAACAACTAAATAACACTGGTTGGCCAATAGATATAAAAGCACGCGCTATCGCTCGTTCTGTCTCCGCCGAAATGCATTCAAGTTTTAATGCTGTTCGTAATGAATTACCTATGAATTGTAGAAAAACTTTTACAAACTTCATATTATCTAATGCCGTATTGGAAGATATAAACCGAATCAAAAATATTTGGTCAAAATGCAGGAATAATTTTGGTTCAAATGGAAAATGGTTATTCGGTGAATTTTCAATCGCGGATGCCATGTTTGCACCTGTGGTATTACGATTTAAAGGTTATAATGTTCCTCTTAATGAATTTGAGTCCAGTTATGTTCAAAATTTTCTTGATCTGGATTGTATTAAAGACTGGATTAAGGATGGTGAACAAGAAAAAGAAATTATTGAAATTGATGAGGTGTAACTTTATCCTAGATTCCGCAGTTGAACACTCTAAATTTATATAGAGTATTCGACTGGTGAAACCAAAAAATGAGTCTATACAGGTAATAAAAATGAAATTAACTAGCTTTACGACTTGCTTTCTTTCTGTCGCTTTCAAGTAATATTTTTTTACGTTTACGGATAAAATGGGGTGTTACTTCAACTAATTCATCTTCATCGATAAACTCTAGCGCTTGTTCGAGTGAATGAATAATTGCTGGTACCAATTTAATAGCTTCATCTGTTCCTGATGCCCGAACATTGGTTAGTTGTTTACCTTTTAACGGGTTTACCACTAAATCATTTTGACGCGAATGTATTCCGATGATCATACCTTCATATACTTCGTCGTTATGTACGACAAACATTTCACCACGCTCTTGCAGATTAAAAATTGAAAATGCGACTGCACTACCTTGCCCATTGGAGATCAATACACCTTTTGGTCGAGTACCGAAGTCACCCGATTTAATTGGAGCGTAATGATCAAATACATTATATAACAGACCGGTTCCTTTGGTTGCTGTTAAGAATTCTGTTCGGAATCCAATCAGTCCACGTGCTGGAATAATGAAGTCTAATCGAACACGGCCTTTGCCATCAGGAACCATGTCTTTAAGATCCGCTCCTCGTTCACCCAATTTTTCCATAACAGTGCCTTGATGTTGATCTTCTACATCCACTGTTAATTGTTCAAATGGTTCCTGGCTTACACCATCGATTTCTCTAATGATGACTTCAGGTCGGGAAACGCCCATCTCGAAACCTTCACGGCGCATGGTTTCAATAAGAACAGAAAGATGTA
>JBGMQW010000107.1:0-12448 GCA_048060815.1 Thiohalomonadales bacterium
TTGGAGCTATTCCTTCTCCCTTCGGGAGAAGGCCAGGATGAGGGGATCAATAAAACTATGAGTTACCAAGATGTATTCCCCTCACCCCAACCCTCTCCCTAAGGGAGAGGGAGTTAACGGGACAGCAGTGATAATTATATTAAGAACCCTTAATAGCAGAGGACACAGATGTGCGCAGAGTATTTTTAAATAATTTATTGTCCTCTTAAGGTATTATAAGCTTAATCGTTATATTGGAGATTACCAGCATGAGAAAAAGACTGAAGTTTGTTCGCTATTTAATAGCATTATTAATTTCAGTTTTTGTTGTGCGCGGTATTAATTTCGTATTGGCTGACAGTGATATCGGACAGGACGATGCCCGAACACTGCGACTTGAAGGTAAAATTTTACCGTTGGAAAAAATTTTGGAAAATGCCAAAACAATTCATGGTGGAAAAGTTTTGGAGGCAGAGCTTGAAAAAAAACAGAGTCGCTATATTTATGAAATTGAACTAATTGACGAGAATGGTACTGTTTGGGAATTAAAATATGATGCAACAACAGGAAGTTTGCTTTCGACAGAACAGGATCATTAATAGTGAGATTATTGCTGGTTGAAGATGATAGCAGGCTTGGGCCAGCATTAAAAAAAGATCTGGCACGAGCCGGTTTTGCTGTTGATCTGTGTGATAACGGTGCCGATGCCGAGATTGCAGGTGCTATTCAACCTTATGATGCTGTTGTTCTGGATCTGGGATTACCCAAAAAAAATGGTCTGGAAGTTCTAAAAAGTTGGCGGCAAAAAAGAAATTCTGTTCCGGTGATTATTTTAACTGCCCGTGATGCATGGCATGAAAAGGTAGACGGATTTAAAGCCGGGGCTGATGATTATCTGGCAAAACCTTTTCATATAGAAGAACTTATTGTCAGGATTAATGCCGTGATAAAACGGACGAACAATATTTCAAGTGCCTTTTTACAGCTCGGTGGTTTTACACTTGATGAAGACCGGCAAGTTGTAAAAATTATTAATGGTGATGAGTTTCAATTAACGGGAACTGAATTTCGTTTGTTGCGTTATTTTATATTGCATCCGGGAAAAATTTTGTCTAAAAGCATATTGACCGAACATGTTTATGAAAATGATGCTGATAAAGACAGTAATGTTATTGAGGTTTATGTTAAACGTTTAAGGCAAAAATTAGGTAAAGATGTTATTGAAACCAGAAGAGGGCAGGGTTATATTTTTACTGTAAAAAACTGATGCGTTCAATTCAAACTCGACTTGCAGGCGGATTATCCTTATCCTTAATATTATTATTAACTGTTCAATGGATAGTTGTGGGTGTGTCGATACGGAAACTGACAGAAAGTTATATTGCCACTCACTTGGTACAGGATTCAGAAACCCTATTGGCATCATTATTTTTATCTGACAACAGTGATATCAACCTGAATAAAACAAAATTAGGCCTGGTATTTTCCCAACCATTTTCAGGACAATATTACAAAGTATCCGTTGCCGATAAAGAGTTTCGTTCACGTTCATTATGGGATACTGATTTAACCCATGCTGCTGCTAATTCACAGAGAAATATTCAAACAATTGTGGCAGGACCACAACAACAAACACTGCTTCAGATAACAAGTCGTTATACGAAAAATTCAAAACTAATTGTCATTAGTGTTGCAGAAGATTTAAGCCCGATATATAAAGATATTACAGCTTTCCAGATTCGTTACGGCATTATGACGCTGGTTGTTGCATTTATTCTTCTTGTAACCCAGGCTTTTATAATAAATAAGAATCTAAAACCACTGGATAAAATTCGAAAAGAACTTAAATTACTTGATAAAGGTATTATTAGTCAATTGCAAGAGAATGTACCAACCGAGGTTTTACCTCTAATTCGAGAACTAAATCAACAACTAAAAGTTTTTAGTTTACGTTTAGAAAGATCAAGAAATGCAACGGGCAACCTGGCGCATGCATTAAAAACGCCCTTGAGTTTATTATACCAGTTAACAGATGACCCATGGATTCAGCAAAACAAAAATATTAGAGCGTCATTACTTCAATCAATTAAAACAATAGAAGAAAATATAAATCGCGAACTAAAAAGGGCTCAAATAGCCGGCGTAAAATTTGCAGCACGTCAGTCCAGTCTGGAACCAGAAATTAAATCACTACTGAAAACTTTAAGAACTATTTATCAAGAAAAAAAACTACATATTCATTATAAAATACCAGATGGAATGTTATGTAACATGGATCGACAAGATCTTTTGGAAATGTTGGGCAATGTACTGGACAATGCTTGTAAATGGGCAAAAAATGAAGTTTTACTAACAATAAAAGTTAGAGAAAAGTCTAAAAATATTAAAAATGGTCGAAATAACGGAGAATTAATTTTTATAGTTGAAGATGATGGTTCGGGTTGCACCAGTGATGAAATGTCACAATTAACAACACGCGGAATCCGGCTCGATGAACAAACAAGTGGTTCTGGTCTGGGTATGTCAATTGTACAAGGCATCGTTAAAGATTATATTGGCCAATTAGATATTTCCAGGTCAAAAAAACTGGGAGGTTTATGTGTTCAAATTAATATTCCGTTTCCCGGCTACCAGGAAAACGATTTATCCGATAAAGTTGACCCGGATCCAGTTTAGCTGTTGATGAAAGTAGAGTTCTGTTTTTGACTCTGATCTCAATGCACAACCGTCGGATTCGGGTCTTTACGCTTGCCACTCTATGTGGCTATGCTTCATTTATGATTTTATTCGTAAATGACAACTTCTCATGAACTTACGATAAAAGTATAACCTCAAAATAAAAAATCAGGAGTGAAAAAATAACAAATGGTATTATTTACTCTAACTTACGGTTCAAGTAGATAACCTGGATTCCGCAATCTAATCTTTCTTTGTAAGATTAGACTACAGAATTTAAGTAAATAAAACTCATTGCTAGGTATGTCCGTGATTTGTTGTATGCCCTGATCTTTTTAAAGTTACAGCCAAAGCACTACCTCCGATCAGAAGGCCTACCAGAATTTGATTCCATGCTGGAGCAGTTAAATGGCTATAGTCAAATATAAATGGTGAGGATAGCAACCATACTCCTAATGCAATGTTAATGTATTCCTCCCACATCCGGGGTTTTGTAATTGCTGCTATAGAAAATAATATTACAGCAGAACCGACTATGTAAGAATTAATTGCAGCCACATCATTAATAACACCAATACCAATCAACGGTGAAATTACTAACCACACACCTAACAAGAAAACGGTCCAGTCTTGACCTCGTTGATTCTTCATCACACACCTCCTTTATCTCTTTGTTGGGTGATTCCTAACTGATAATTCAATAGAACCTATTAAATGTATAGCACCTGTGTGTAAAACATAGGTCAATGTATTAGGCTAAATATTCTATTATTCAGTCAGTTTTTTTCAGATACATCTCGATTGAATAATGGAAAAGGTGATCTGGACCCGGCTTGATGTTTGAATGCTCGATTTTGTAATTAATTTTGCTCTTCACTTTTCGTCGTCGGATCCGGATCAATAACTCTGTTTCACGGTTTGAGTAGTTGATAAATCTTTGTTATGTATGCCCGTGTTTTGTAGTTGTTGTTGATTTGCTCAATGTTACTGTCAATGCTGAAATTGCAATCAAAAAGCCTACCAGGATTTGATTTGTGGTTGGTCCACTCAATGTACTAAAGCCCAAAACAAATGGTGCCAGGAATAACCATACACCTAATACCAGGTTAGAGTATTCCTCCCACATATGGGGATCAGTAATAGCTGCAATCGAAAGTAATATTACTGCTGAGCCAACTACATAGGAATTAATAGCAGCGACATCACTAACTGCACCGATACCTATTAATGGTGAAATTAATAACCACACGCCTAATACAAACATTGTCCAGTCTTGCCATCGTTGATTTTTCATAATATCCCTCCTTAGTTCCTTTATAGGATTACTCATAATTGATAACTCTTTGGAACTATATAAACAGTATAGCACCTGTGTGTAAAACATAGGTCAAGGTCTTAGAGGGTTATAAATTAGTATTTTCTTGTAGAAATGTTTCCGCACAAAAACGGGCCAGATCGCTAAATAGTTTTTCTGATTCGGCCTCGAGTTGCTGTTGTGGTAGTTCTAAATGGCGTTTTATTCGTGATTTGAGCTCTACAAGGGCATGTGGTTCGGCTGTTTTTTGAAGAGCTTCAAATAGACTTTGATGAGCTGCTTTGCGTTGCATGACTTCCAGTCCATCGAGAATTTGTCGATGTGATGTGCCTTCCCAAATGGAAAGTATCATCGCTTCGCGGAACCAGCGTTCCACTGGATATTCAGCGAGTACCCCCAGCCCGCCATGTACTTCCATAGCCCATTTGCAGGTTTGGGCAGCGAACTCAGCAGTCCAGTATTTGGCGAGATGGGCAAGCAAGCGGAACAAATGGTATTGATCATTATAGGGTGGGGTTTGTCGCCACACCACATTAAGCATTTGAGCCGCTTTGCATGCGAGCGCTTTTGCCAACTGCAAGTCGTGACAATGTTCGTTAAACTGTTGTTGCAATAGAGGGTGTTCGATTATCGCCTTGCCAAACGCCCGGCGTTGACGGGCAAACACTGTTGCCTCGGCTATAGCACGTTGCGCCAGAGCGACACTCGCGATGCTGTTAGCGACACGAGAAATATTCAGAACTTCTAAAATCAGGTAGATGCCTTGCTCGCAGTTGCCTAACAACCATGCCTCACTGTTGCGCAGTTCCACTTCACCTGTAGGGACAGAACGGGTGGCGATCTTGTCTTTAACGCGGCGAATGTTGTAGTTAAGTTCGCCATTTTGTTTTATTCGTGGCAACAAGAATAATGCCAATCCACGCACATTATGCGAAGCACCTTGCGGACGTGCTGCGACCACGGCTAACTCAGCACCGAGGTTACTCGCAAAATATTTGTCGCCATTAAGTAACCAATGGTCGTTTTGTTGTAACGCAGTAGTATCAACATTAGCACCCAGATCCGAACCACCCTTGATTTCGGTCATCCAGGTAGCACCTTGCCAGACTTTATCGTTTGTTCTTAATAGTTGTTTTAAAAAACGTGTCTTTAGTGCTTCGTTACCGTATTTTTCTAGCGGTACAGCGGTGGCGAGTGAAACTGTATAGGGGCAAAACAGGCCGGAATCATAAAATGCGGTAATATAACCAATACGATAAAATGGTAGTAAAGAGTTTTGCTCAAACACGTTTGAAATGATGCCCTGTTGATAACCCTTGCGTAGCATTGTCCAGTAGTCAGGTGAATAACAGATCTCGTCTATTCGTGTACCGTTACGATCAAACATACGTAACCAGGGTGTACCTGCACGGTCTACAGATTCCGAAATATTCTTACCTTGTGTTGTCCACCAATGTTGATATGCCGCCAGCGTCGATGCGTCCGGTATCTCACCCAGGTTATCACCGATAAAGTCTAAAGGTGATAAAAATGGTTTAGTTTTTTCTACATAAATTTCCATATTCTAATACCTCCAACAGTTTTTCTTTAATGTCAGTCGTACACAACCCAAACGTGAAATTTTGCATGAGATTTTTGCCCGACACCGACTGCGCCTTTATCAAGATAAAGTGCCCATGCCCAGTCTGGTTCATAGAGACTGGTGGTCGAAGACCAGTACACATCCTGCAGCGATATGAAGGGATGTCCGGTTGGAAGTGCCGGACTGTGATTAGCACAGTCAACCAGGGATTCCAGTTCATTAATATTAGGTAGACGCCAGTTACTGGTATTATCCGTTTTATTATTAAGCCTGTTAATTGCTGTGAGCGCTTCTTCCCATTCGATTGCACCATTTAAATCAGCAATACGAAACCAGCAAAGCCTGGTTAATCGATCAGTCACTACTTCCTGTGTTACATCGAAGCGAGGAGTTGGCCAATGATGACCATAACACAATTCAGCATCTTGACCTGTTCCAGTGCAGGGAATCACAGCCCCCTTTTCATCGTAACATTGCTGTTGTCCGGTAACCGGGATAATATTGTTACCGTGACCACGAACGGGCCATAACATATATGATTGATCTTTCCCGCCAAAAAACATGCGACCTCCATCAATACTGACATACCAGGCATGAGCTGGACTAATTGCTGCCGTTGTGGAACTCCAGTACCAACCATTAAAAATATTTTTAAACGGCTGATCTTCAGGAAGTGCAGGTCGTTTGGTCTGGTGGTTGATCAAACTACGCAGCTCATGTCGATTTGGAACTCGCCAGTCATTGAAATCCAGATAACGATCACGATTCATCTGTATTACATAGTCCAGCGCTTCTTGCCACATCAGTGGAAATTCAGCAAGATTAGCATTGCCACACCAAATGAGACCGGTAAGTTGATCGATAACAATGCCTTGTTTAATTTCAAAGCGTGGTTTTGGCCACGAAACACCTCGACTAAATTCACCGTCCTGACCAGTCCCGGGGCAATTTATTTCAAGTCCACTTGTTTCGTGGCAAGTGACTTGCCCGGTTTGAAGATAAGCTGAAGTTTCCATAACTTTTTTCCATTAAATATTTTTCTCTGCGTACCTCTGTGTCCTCTGCGGGTAAAGATTTTGAATTTAATTCTTAAAATATTATAGATTATAATTTTACACGACCTAAGCGTAAGGCATTGGTTATTACTGAAACAGAACTAAAACTCATCGCTGCTGCTGCTATAATTGGCGATAATAATAATCCGAATACTGGATAAAGCACACCGGCAGCTATTGGAACGCCTAATGCATTGTAGATAAATGCGAAAAATAAATTCTGACGAATATTTCGCATAGTGGCATGACTGAGTCGTCTGGCTCGAACGATGCCGCGCAAGTCACCTTTAATCAACGTGACACCGGCACTCTCCATCGCAACATCGGTGCCGGTTCCCATTGCAATACCGACCTGTGCTTGAGCTAATGCAGGAGCATCGTTAATACCATCACCAGCCATTGCGACAATATGACCTTCATCTTGTAATTGTTTGACCACGGCTGCTTTTTGATCCGGCATTACTTCAGCCTGTACCCGATCGATATCCAGTTTACTTGCGACTGCTTCAGCGGTTTTGAGGCTATCACCAGTCAGCATGACGATACTAATACCTTCTTTATGTAAATTCCTGATGGCTTCGGGTGTTGATTCTTTAATTGGATCGGCAACACCAATCAGGCCCGCAATTTTTCCGGCAATAGCCAAAAACATTACTGTCTGTCCTTCGGCGCGTAGTGTTTCTGCTTGTCCGGGTAAATCACCAACATCAATATCCAGACTTTCAAATAATTTTCTATTGCCTAATGCCACCGTCTTTTGTTCAACATCACCAACCACACCTTTACCGGTGAAAGACTGAAAATTAGCTGTTTTAGATAAAGTTACTTTTCGATCTTCAGCACCGCGCACGATTGATTCTGCAAGTGGGTGCTCACTGGCACGTTCCAGACTCGCAGCCAAACGCAATACATCATGCTCTTGAAAACCATTTGTCGCAACAATGGAGACCAGTTTTGGTTTGCCTTCGGTGAGTGTGCCAGTCTTGTCCACCACCAGGGTATCCACTTTTCTTAAGATCTCCAGCGATTCTGCATTTTTGATTAATACCCCCATCATCGCACCTTTACCGGTACCCACCATAATGGACATCGGTGTTGCCAGGCCAAGTGCACAAGGGCAGGCAATAATGAGTACTGCGACTGCATTAATAACGGCATACGCAATGGCAGGTTCCGGCCCCCAGATGCTCCAGATTATAAAGGTTGTTATTGAAATCAATACCACAGTGGGAACAAAGTAACCTGCAACAACATCAACCAGTTTTTGAATTGGTGCACGACTGCGTTGTGCCTCTGCTACCATTTTTACAATTTGTGATAGCAGCGTATCTGCACCAACTTTCTCTGCTTTCATTAATAAGCTGCCGGTACCATTTACGGTAGCGCCAATTAATTTTTCACCGGCACTTTTTTCTACTGGAATAGGCTCACCAGTGACCATGGATTCATCGACATTACTTTCACCGTCAATCGTAACGCCATCCACCGGAATTTTTTCACCCGGACGAACTCGCAAAACATTCCCTGGTTTGACATGTTCCATTGGGATATCTTCTTCGGTGCCGTCGTCACGAACAATTCGAGCCGTTTTTGGTGCCAGGCCTAACAATAACTTGATTGCTGTATTGGTTTTACTGCGTGCTCGTAACTCCAGCATTTGACCTAACAAAACCAGGGCTGTGATGACTGCCGCTGCTTCGAAATAAACGGGTACCACGCCCATTTCGTTAAACACTGCAGGTGGAAATACATATGGGAAAACAGTTCCAATTACACTATAAACCCATGCGACACTCACGCCGATTCCAATCAGAGTGAACATATTTAAATTACGCGTGACCAGCGAATGCCAGCAACGGACATAAAAAATCCAGCCGCCCCAAACTATTGCCGGTGTTGCGACAATCATTTCAAGCCATTGGCGTTTTGATGGATCAATTATCTCGGCCATTGCTTCGGGCCAAAATTCAGCTGCCATGGCACTGAAAAACACCGGAATAGCCAATAGTGCACTTATCCAGAAACGGTGAGACATATAATCCAGTTCACTGGTATCTTCATCAACTTCAACTGTAGTCGCTTCAAGTGCCATACCGCACTTAGGACAGGCACCCGGTTCATCCTGTATTATTTCAGGGTGCATCGGGCAGGTGTATTCCGTTTTTGTTGCAATAACCGGAATACCCTTGGCCTCCAGTGCCATGCCACATTTGGGACACGCGCCCGGGTCCTGTTGTTCCACTTCAGGATGCATTGGGCAAGTAAATGTTGCTGTCTCGTCAACTTCCTGTGGTGCGACTTGTTCAGATTTATTTAAATATAATTCGGGTTGTTCGTTAAATTTGTGTAAGCAATGATCACTACAAAAGTAGTAGCTCTGGTTTTTAAACTGACTCTGATGTTCAGAATCTGTAGTTACATCCATACCACATACCGGATCTTTTAATTGCGTTTGTTCGGTGTATTGTGTGGGGTTTACCTTGAATTTATTCAGGCAGTGATCACTGCAAAAAAAATAATCCTGTCCGGCATGATCATGGTGTATCGTGCTGTCCAATGATACTTCCATACCACATACAGGATCAATTACAGTATTAACAGCGCTTGATGCTTTGTTATTCATTATTTCGTCTCCTGACATATTTTTAAGCAAAAAAATTACAAATAGAATTCATTTTAGTTACTTTTTAAATTAATTAACGGTTAGTTAGTGATGGACTCAATTAAATAACAAATAGCTTGTCCATCGGGATCGCCGTCGGGCATGGTTTGCCATTTTTTTAGTGCGGTTTCCATACGGTCTTGTAATGCCACAAGTTCCATTACCTTAATTTTGTTTTCATCAATGTGTTTTTCAATAATTTCTCTGACGATGGGGCAAGCTGATGTTCCTTTGTGGCTGTGGTGTAATATTTTTCGAATATCGCTTAAAGTAAAACCGAGTGCTTTGGCCTGACGAATAAATTTAACTTTTTTGATGTCATCACTTTCAAAAATTTTGTAGCCATTATCGGGATGTCGTTTTGGATCCAGTAAACCAATACGCACATAGTGACGTACCGAGTCTGCTGTGACATTTGCTGATTTGGATAAAGCACTTACTGTTAACATTTTATACTCTCACTTGTGTATTAATTAACCATAATTCTATTAATTCATAACTATAGTTTAGCACTTAGGTGCTACACACAGGTAAAGCTCATAATCCGATAATAAGAAATTTTATTCTTTTAGCTATCTATTTGATATTTATATAGTTTTACTAATGACGCAAGCTGTAAGTTTGTAAGGGGTTAAAAAAAGACTAATTATTCAAGCCTAAATTACTCAGTTGCATTCTGAGGTGGGGAATTTAAACTATTCCTTACGACTGTTTGCAAAATCTTTCCATAGACCAAACTGAGGAATAAACATGGGTACCTGTTTTTGATAATCCCGATACTGGTCGCCGAATTGCTCGAGCACCTTTTTTTCTTCGTTACGTGCTAAAAAATAATAAGCAAGAATAATGACAGGTAAAATTGCGACAGAAAATAAGGTGGGCCAATGCACCACACCTTCACCAAACAACCCAATGAACAAACCGGTATATTGTGGATGCCTGACGAAACGATATAAGCCAGTTGTAATAAGCTGGTTTTTCTGCCGGGCACGGTAAAGTATACGCCAGCCTTGAATAAAAATGCCAACACCTATGAATAAAAGTATATAACCGAAAATCATCGAAATTATCATTCCGAGTTCGCCAACCCCAAGCAACGAAGACCAGAGATTAGCGTTAAGGTTAGGAGCATCAATACCAAAGAACCGGATTAAAAAATAAATTGTCAGTGGAAAACCATACATTTCTGCATATAACGCAATAATAAATGCCTGAACCAAGCCTGCACTGGCCCATTCACGCCATGTTTTCGGGGCAAAATAACGGTAAAAAATCCACGACGCAACCACGATCATAATTAATGCTATTGGCCAAACACCAGAATGTGCAATTTCTTCGTTCATGTTATAACTCCATTAATTAATTAACCTGAGCTTGGGATAGTAATAGTATTAAAGAAGATTAGATATCTTTATTAATTTTTTTAAATTCCAACTCTCGCCAGATAAATCTGTAACATCCATGCCCGGATTTAAACTACTAATTTTTTATACGCAACTCAGGTTATTTAGAATAAAATTCACTGGCCATTTTAATATCGTATTCTTCATAAAGATTATCAAAAAATTGGTAAATATTTTTAATGTCAGATTTTATATTTACAGGTTTTAAACCTTCATCATTTTTGTCAAGTGGAATAATTCCTGTTAGTACTGCTCGATAATGTTCAGGATCGTCAATGTGTCCCAGTGTTTTAACAAATAAATTTATTTTATTCAAAGTTAATGAATGGTATTTAACTAGAATCATTAGATCAAATAAATCACGTGATCGAACTCTATCTGCAAGTAATAATATTTTGGATACTTTTAATCCATCAATATCTAAAATTTTAAATTGCATTCCTTCACTTTGTAAGGTTTTACAATGTTTGTAATATTCTCGTTGTTGTTGGGTTTTCCCATGAATAAAAAAAGTAAGTTTGATTCCATTAATAATGTAATCTCGAGAAAAGTCACGTAAGTTTTCACCGGTATTGATTTTAAATTGGGAAACTGCAGTGGTATCTGTCATGTCGTGAATAGCCAGACCTTCACTTTTTAACCGGTTAATCAATTCATCAATTTTTCTAGTTGGTAATGCATGTTCATAATAAGCAAAATCAAAATCGAGACTTAAACGATGCTTAATTTGTAATGCTAGTGCAGTACCACCAACTAATGTAAATCCCGTTAGCTCAGATGAATTGAACAAAGTATTAAATAAGAATTTTGATTTATCATTTAATACAGATTGATCAATCGTATTCATGTTGAGTTTTTGTCAGCAGCAATTTTGATACCAGAGCAAATATGAGAAATCAGTTTGTTTAAAATTTCATATTGAGGAGATTTATCGAAATGTTTTGTTTCATCTTTAATACGTTCAATGCCAAAATAATGTGTTATTCGTAAAATATCATTGAAACGTGTCTTGGCTAACACGAGACGTATAAAAGTTTCACTATTAATATTCGGGTTAGACCAGTCATAGGGAAACTCTAATCCTAATTGTTCAGATAATGTTTGTGTGGGTTTAGAGTTATAATGTGGAACAGATTCATTCACAGAATTTGTAATATTAGAAATTTTCTGTTTTTGTACCACTGCTAAATCCAGTCCGACAGCATGTAATGCAGAAATGACTTTACCTATTTCGGCGGTTTCTTTTCCACGTTCAAGCTCTGAAAGAAAACGGACACCAATATTACTCTTAGCTGAGGTTTGCTGGAGTGTTATCCCACAAGCCTTACGCTTGGTGCGTATTAATTTTCCTAATTCAGCGGTGTTAAATGCAATATTCTTAATTAAGCTCATGAGTTATATTAATACCGTACGGTAATTAAAAGGTGCTTCAGCTAGTAGAGTATCAATTAATTTGTACAATACGGGATTATTATGGCACAAAATGATTAAAACTGCTACTGACTTTGTTTGGAGTACTCAGTGTCCTTTGTACTCCTCAGAGTGAAACGGACAAGAGGGAGGGGGCAAGCAAGGGAAGGGGTCAAGTTGCTTTCTTTACAACATAACAATTATTATACGAAGTGACTTGTCCTTCTCTGTGATTTTAAAAAAAAGATTTAATTTCAATATATCTATTTTAAAACCCACGTAATGATATCGCACGATTAACCCGTCCGATAGCAATATGATAGGCAGCAGTGCGTAAATCACTTTTTAACTCTTGCGCGACATCGT
>JBGMQW010000108.1:0-12442 GCA_048060815.1 Thiohalomonadales bacterium
CACTGTTAATTTAAATTAAACATTATATTCTGGTATTAACTATGTGGGTATTTATTAAAATTAAATACTCAATAAAATTACTAAACGCTTATGTGTAAATACTATAATAATGCTGGTATGCCGACTAAAATCGACATACCAATTTTAGTTATTTATATTTTCAAATTGCAATACCCATAAAAGTGGCCAGATTACTTCCATCAGAATATTTATTTCCTACGAGCTGAACTAACTGACCTATAGCGAGTACACCACCGGTACCATCTTCAAATTTGAAAACAGTATTGACATCAAAAAATACTGTTACAGTATTTACAACAATAAAATTATTACCAACACGTTCAATAACTCCAGCTAATTCTATTGGTGGTACTACAGGATCAGTTTTAAAGTCATGACAATTTGGATCGGGTGTAAAAAGACTTCCAGTGGTACTTGCAAATTCAAACGCACCCATGTCAACAATTGGAAGTGTTCCATATCCGGTGTCAGCTGTTGCGATATCGTCAAAACGTCGTTCATTACCATCTAAATCCAGAAAGGTTCCAGCAATAATTAAGCAATTATTACCCGAATCAATTGCTGGTGAGACCTGGCTAAGTCTATTGTTGTTATTTACAAGATCTACAAATTGTGGATCACTATCAATTGTGCCTGGCATTAAGTTAGAATCAATCGGTGATAAACCTTGTATATCGCTATACCTAATTGAGGTTAAAACATTCAGAGAGGTTGCATTATTGCTTGTTGCAAATTGTTGTTCAAGTAGGGTTGATGGAACTTCAGTAGTGGTTACAGTATTTCCCCAAAGAACACTATTATTTATCACTATGGATGTTGCGCTTACGCCTCTGTTTTCAATTAAAAGGCCTGCTGCAAATTTTTGCGCTGTGTTTTTTGATATAGTGATATTGCTTAATAAAACATTTGTTTTAGCAGATCCATTTATATAAAGGGCACCACCAATGCCACCATTAGGACCAGGAATTTGTCCAAAATCCCTTTGCTTTATTGCGTGGTTATTTATAAAACTGACATTATTAAAGATACCAGTCTTATATAAAAAAATTGCACCACCAACATGCGATTGATTATTAATAAATTTAGAGTGACTAACAGTTAATGCACCCCAAGCTGAAATTGCGCCACCGAATAAAGCATTACCCGATAAACGTCGAAGATGATCAACTTTGTTATTATCGAATGTCGAATTACTAATAATCATTTTTGTTACAAGGCCAACAAAAATCGCGCCACCACCTTCACGAAAATTACTGGTGCCAAGGGCAATATTACCGGTAAATTGACAATTATCAACAGTCATTAAGGCGAATGAGCTACCACGTTTGATTGCTATCGCACCGCCATTATGAAATTGAGCCAGATTATTATTAAATCTGGAATTACGTACCGTTGGATTACTATCTCTGGAAAATATGGCGCCACCGGAAGTCGCATAATTTTCAGTAAAGGTAACATTATTAATTAAAGGATTCGCATTTAGTATCAACATGCCACCGCCAACATCATGGATGACATTAATTGAATTACTACGAAAGGCATAACCGTGATAAACCGTCACTCCATCTAAAACAGCAGTAGTATCGACCCCATCAGCAACCAGAATATTCCTGGTATTATCGAGTACATTAAATTGACCATCTGCAGCGCCATAGGTATCATCACTATTAAGATCGCCACTTAATATGGTAATGTTTATTTGTGGGTTACGTTGAGTTTGTAATGTTTCACTGCCATTAAAACCACCATAAATAGCAACACCTGATTTCATTGGAAAATGTGCCAGAATATCACCACCATAACCAGCAGCTTTATATGTACCTGCTGCTATCCATACTTCATCGTTAACCGTATTAACCAGGGCAGTACCTAAATCACTATAGGCATTACTCCAACTGGAGCCATCATTTAATCCGGTTGCAGTGTTATTGACATATACAATTGCAAAAACAGGCTGTGATAAAAATACAAACGCTAGTAAAAAAATTAAGTAAGATATATTTTTTAATTTACTTGTTCGAAATAATGTAATTAATATTTTATTCTGGGTAATAGTCATTTGAATACTCCTGACATAAAAATAGATTAAGCATAAATAATATTTATTAAAGAAGCATAACAAAGCCAAATTAATATCAGATCAGTCTAGTATCTATTAATCAGGAAGCAATATTAAAATGTGAACACCATAACAATTCAGTTGAGATTATTATTTTTTAGAATGGTTATAATATACCGCAGTTAAGTTTAAAAAATAATATTAACAAATGTCGATTGAAACTTAATATAGTCTTAACGTCTAATCAAAAATTAAATTTAATGACATTGATTATAAAGGGAAATAGAATTATATTTTTTCAACTATAGATGAACATAAAAGTTTTCTAATCGAGCAATCTATCGTGTTTCACTTCGTCTATTGGTAATATACGTTCTTGGACAACGCGCCAGGTATCTTGTTCTTTTTCAAGTAAGACTTCAATGCCTTGCGCATTGACAGTACCATCATTCGCTTCAACAGCCTCATAGGTTTTAAACATAACTCGCGACTCTGTATGCGCTTGTAATTTTAAACCTTGGTAACTAATGCTTTTAATGATGTTATTTTCAAATTCATGCTTACACTGCTTAGCCCAATCTTCATAACCGATGTTTTCAAAATCTGGGATACCGGTAATATTGACTTTTTTGGAGATTAAATCCATATGCTCATCAAATTGCCGATTGGCTGCAGTTTCTACTATTTTGTTCATCCAGTTTTTTGCTACCTGGTTTGCATTTTCACTCATTCGTCTTTTTATCCCGTTAGTTTAATTCACCATATTACAGCAGACAGTTAGCTATACCATACTTCAGAATGACCTGGTTTAGCTCACTTGGGTTATTATATCATCACATACCTATAGAAATCATTGAAATTATTAGTGTAATGGTTATGATGATGCCTTGAATTTATTTAAAAAAGGAAAGTAATATGATCGGTAAATATAATATTGCATTTGGTTTTATCTACCTGGTATTTACAGCTTCACTTGGTATCGTTATGGTGGACATGTACGAAGGATATGGCAAGATCGCACTGGAAAAACAAAGTTCGGTAGGTCGATTACAGTCATTAGCGGGTAACGAGTTTGAAGAAGATCTGGAACCATTATCGGCAACAGATATTGCAAAGGCAAATACCCAGGGAATTTTGGGTTTAAATAAATTATTAAATTCTGCTGCAGAAATTGATGCTATCAAAGGCGGCGCGCATGCTCATGGTAATCTCGAGTCAATATTAAATATTATAGTCGGATTAGCGTTATGTTTTATCAGTGTCGCTAAATGGCTAAAATACTTAATTAGTGCCTTATTTATTATCGGTGCTATTATGCATTCTGGAATGTTATACCTCGCAACTGTGTTTAGCTTAAGTTGGGCTGGATTATTACTTGAAACCGGAATAGGACCTTTTTCATTATTAATTGGTTTGTTACTTATTGGAATTACATCACTATTTAAGTTTAGTAATACCATCGTGACTGATTAATGCGAGAATTGTATCCAAAAATAAAACCTTACGACACCCATAAATTGGCTGTTGAAATGCCACATGAGTTATATATAGAAGAATGCGGAAACCCGGATGGAGTGCCCGTTGTTTTTATTCATGGTGGCCCTGGTTCAGGTTGTGAAAATTATCACCGCCGTTTTTATAACCCTGAACGTTATCGAATAATTTTGTTTGATCAGCGTGGTAGTGGCAAATCAATGCCACATGCAGATTTAACAAATAACACCACACAGGCACTTATTGCAGATATGGAACTCATTCGAGAGTATCTGAATATTTCACAATGGATGTTATTTGGCGGTTCCTGGGGTTCAACTTTAGCACTGGTATATGCTCAAGCACATCCAGATAAAGTACTTGGAATGATAGTTCGTGGAATATTTTTGTGCCGACAGCGTGAAGTTGACTGGTTTTATCAGGACGGCGCAAGCCGTCTATTTCCAGAGGCCTGGCAGGATTTTTTAAAACCGATTCCAGAAGATGAACGTAAGAATATGGTTACAGCATATTACAAACGCTTAACCAGTGAAAACGAAATTGAACGTTTCACGGCTGCTAAAGCCTGGTCACTTTGGGAAGGCCGCACAGCTTGTTTAATGCAAAAACGATCAGTGGTAGATCATTTCTCGGATATGCATACCGTACTAAGCCTTGCTAGAATTGAATGCCACTATTTTGTGAATAATAGCTTTTTATCGGATAATCAAATATTAAATAATATGGATAAAATTAATTATATTCCAGGTATTATCATACAAGGTCGATACGATGTTATATGCCCGGTAGAAAGTGCATGGCAGTTACATCAGTCCTGGCAAATGTCTGATCTGGAAATCATTCCTGATGCAGGACATTCTGCAAGTGAACCAGGAATAGTTGATGCGCTGGTTAAAGCAACACATTATATGTTAAGTCGAATTAATGGTGACTAATTAAATTTATGATTGTTTTATTACAACGGGTAATCCAGGCAAGTGTGAGTGTTAAGGATAAAGTTATCGGTGAAATTGAACAAGGTTTACTGGTATTTTTAGGTGTTGAAAAGGGCGATAGTGAAACACAAGCGAACAGATTATTAGAGCGGCTATTAAATTACCGGGTATTTGCTGATGAGCAAGATAAAATGAATTTAAACGTCACAGAACTAAATGCCGGTGTGTTACTGGTACCGCAGTTTACCTTAGCAGCAAACACTGATAAAGGAAATCGACCCAGTTTCACTTCTGCTGCTGCACCAGAAGACGGCAAGCTATTGTATGATTATTTTGTAACTCAAGCAAAATTAAAATATAACAATATTCAAACCGGACAATTCGGTGCCGATATGAAAGTAGCACTAGTAAACGATGGCCCGGTAACATTCTGGTTACAAGTTAGGCCATAAATTAATTATAAAACAACCAATAATACCCCGCATTAAAAAACACATGCATTAATATCGGTGGTATTAAACTTTGATACCGTTCTTTTAACAAGCCAAAAACAAGCGATGGTATAAACACTGCACTTGCCCACAAAGGTGGATGATAGAAAAAATGAAAAAAAGTAAATATAAAACTGGTAAAAATATTGGCTTTAGTTAAATGAAAAAATAATATCCCCGGCGATTTTTTTTGAAAAAATTCTATCACAGCCCCACGAAATACGATTTCTTCCAGAATAGGATATATAATCACAGGTACAATAAAAGCCAAGGGTGTTTTTAATGGCCATAGTAATTGAGTAGTGATTGGGAAATAAAATGATAGAACCCACCAAAACACTGCTGCACAAGTTACACTAATCCAGATAAATGGATCTTTAAATACATATAATAACGATTTTTTTTGTTGGTTCATACTGTAAGAAAGCAGAGCATAGGGTTAATCCGTTATTAATTGTTTAATAACGGTAAGCAATTCATCCTTGGAAATCGGTTTAGATAAAAATTCATTCATTCCGGTGTTTAAACATAACTCTTGATCTTCTGTCGTTGCATTAGCTGTTAAGGCGACAATAGGAATATTGATATCACTTTTAATTATTTTAGTGTCGATATCTTGTTCTCTCCATCTGCGTGTGGCTTCCAGGCCATCCATTTCCGGCATGCGCATGTCCATAAAGACAAAATCATATTTATTCTTAATTAGCTCCTCAAGTGCTTCTATTCCAGAAGTTACACGTTTAGTTTGATGTCCTTCTTGTTCAAGAAAAACACATATCACCTTGGCATTAATATCACTATCTTCAGCGATTAAAATAGTATAAATCTTATTCGTTTGTGGTTTTGAAATTTTGTTTTTTATAGTATTTTCTGTAAGAATATTTCCATCAGAATATAAAGACTCGATAGTTTGTTTTAATATTAAAACACCAAATGGGCGAACAATATAAGCATCGTATAAATCATTAAATTCTTTGCTTACTATATTTATTTTTTCAATATTGGTTATTAAAATTATATTTATTCTTGAAGAAAACTGTTTTTTAAGTTT
This sequence comes from Thiohalomonadales bacterium, assembly GCA_048060815.1. GTDB lineage: Bacteria > Pseudomonadota > Gammaproteobacteria > UBA6429 > Thiohalophilaceae > CAYQUC01. The sequence goes on from JBGMQW010000108.1 coordinate 6,052, forward strand.
CCTGGCAAATGAACTTTTTTCCGGTGAAAAATGTGATTCAGATAAAATTACGGTATTTTTATCGGTATTTTCAACGAGGTATTGAATCACGGCTTTCTCATTTTTAGCCATAATGGGTTCAATATGTAGTGACTTCAGATAATTTTCAGTAACTTTTGCGCTTGATTGGATATCATCCAGTACAATAATATTTTTCGCATCAGGGTAAGGTGTAGACAAATTTAAACTTTTGTATTCACAATAGTGAAAAGGTAACTCCAACCAGAATATACTGCCTTCATTTAAATCACTGCAGGCTCCAATTTCACCATTCATTAACGTCGTGAGCTGAAAAGAAATTGTAGTTCCAAGACCAGTACCAGAGTGTTTACTCGAACTAATATTATTCCCTTGATAAAACGGTTCAAATATTTTTTCTAATTGCTTATTTGGGATTCCTGGCCCGGTATCCGTTATTTCAAATCGAATTCGAACTAATTCATCATTTTTATTATCCACGAGAGTTGTTTTAATACCCACTTCACCCTGGTCAGTGAATTTAACTGCATTACTCAATAAATTTAATAAAATTTGACGTATCTTATCAGGATCACCTTTAACTATTTCTGGAATATCGGGTTGACAATAACTAATAAGCTCAATTCCTTTATCATTTGCCATTGGTGTAAATAATTGCACAACGCCGTGTATTATTTTAAGTAAATTAAACTCAATATTTTGTAAAGAATATTTACCCGCTTCGATTTTTGATATATCCAGAATGTCATTAATTAACGCATGTAACGCAGTTGAACTTTGTTGTAATGCAGCAACATATTCTGTTTGTGCCGGGTCTAAATCAGTCTTTTCAAGCAAACTGGTCATACCGATGATGCCACTCATTGGAGTTCTAATTTCATGACTCATAGCAGCTAAAAAATCACTTTTCCCCTTGTTAGCGGTAATTGCTTCCTGTTGTGATTTTCTAAGTTTTGAAATCATGTTATTGACGTATATCGGCAATATGATAAGAAACAGTGTAAATACGGTTGATGAAAATGCATCATTATTCCAACTATCAAAAATCCATAAAACATACAGATAACCGATTACGCCAATTGATGCCACAACAAATAATGGACTACGACCGTAACGCGCACCATAACCAACAAATATCCAGGGGAATAATAAATAATAAGCACTGAACGGACCAGATGATGTAAGGATCATTGTGTAGATAACACCGCCAAGATCCAGAAAGGGAGTTAAATAAGGTCGAATTTTTGATTTAGGGAAAATTAAAATCGAAATAAATATGATTATCGTGAAAATTAGAAATAAAATCATAAAAACTAAATAATTCTGTATTCGTGCTTCTTCAGTTTCATCAGTAAATTGAACCCAGATTAAAAACGAAATTATAAGCCATATCGCCAGACGAACCAGTGTTTGAGTAAAGTCAGGGTTATTTTTTAGTTTATCGTAATTTTTCATGGCTTTAGTTTATATTAAGTTACATTAAATAACATTTTTTAATGTATTCACTGTTTGCTATACTTAGTTTTATTTAAATAAATTATTTCGTGTTTTACAAAGGCTTACATGAACATTAAAATTAAACCAGATAAACTTCCTACAGAAACAAAATGCAGTTTTTGTCCTGGAACAATATGTTGCAGCTATACAACCCAGCAAATTGATTCTCCACGAAAAATCGATGATTTCGATCATTTGTTGTGGCAAATGGCACACAAGAATATTCAAGTTTACAAAGATGAAGATGGCTGGTTTCTATTAATATTAAACCAATGTCAGTTTTTACAAGAAAATGGCAGTTGCGGAATTTATGAAACCCGTCCGCAAGTTTGTCGTGATTATAAAAATGATTATTGTGAGTTTGATGCACCGGCCGAAGATGGTTTTGAATTATTTTTTGATGGTTATAATTCTTTATTAAAATATTGTCAAAAGCGTTTTAAAAAATGGAACAGCCGCTTTATAGAGTAAAATGATCGAGTGGTCTGGTTGTGATTTTGAAAATAACGATCATTTATCCCGATATTTAATTGTTAAGCTCCGCTAGAGTTTCTTCAATATCTTCATGGTTACAGCTAACTCAAGCTGTAACAGAATTAACTACACCGAATTAGTCCCACTAATAAAAGTTTAAGCATTGAAGAGTATCTTCCAGTAGTCAAATTAGTTTGAAGCAAACAAATTAATTGTGGTTTATATTGTAAGATAATCATTTAAAAATATTAGTATTTTAAAATCCAGCAAATAATCAACTTAATTAATTCCATAAATTGCAAGTGGATATACTATTTAATATCAATAGAATTTATTGAGTTGTAAACAGGCATTACGTTTGTATGATTTAAAAAGATAATTTATTTAATCTATAATCTTATACAATTCTACAGTTTGACTTTCAGGTGTTTGATAATATTATTATCAAATAGTGTTTTAAACAAATCATATGAATTAACTATTAAGGAGAAACCTTATGAATATCGAAATGGCCGATATCACATTACACATCAATGAGGAAACATCAGCTGATAAACGAGAATTATTACGCGATGAATTTATTAAACAAAATGGCGTCATGTCGGCAAATAGTTACTCGGAAAGACCCCATCTGTTTGTTGTTACATATGATCCGGGAAAAATCCAATCGCACTCATTTTTAGATATTGTAAAAAAACAGGGTTTGCATGCACAATTGATTGGCCTTTAAATATGCAGGTCTGGGAATAGTCAAAAATTTGCTGCGTTGTCAGCAAATTAAACTGCTCAGACGGAGTTAGTACCACTTAACATTATGTGTATTCACATTCAATTTGTTTCTGTTTCCTCAATGATTATGCTAATAAATTAATGTACTATTAAGTTCTTTTCAGACAGGTTCAGGCATGAATCGAACTAAATTTAATATTGGTTCTGTACTGCAAAAGGCCACACAAGTTAAACCCGGTGAGGGTCGTACACTTTTTTGGTCATTCAGCTATTTTTTTGCACTATTATCTAGTTATTATATTGTTCGACCCATGCGGGACGAGATGGGTATTCTCGGTGGCGTTGAGAATCTGCAATGGTTATTTACCGGAACACTATTGGTAATGACCGCAATGGTGCCTGTATTTGGTTGGGTTAGCTCACGTTTTCCACGCAGAAAATTTCTGCCCTATGTTTATTTCTTTTTTATAATTTTTCTGCTGGTGTTTTATTTCCTGATAGGTGAGCAAACTATCTCACTATATGTCGCACGCGCATTTTTTATCTGGGTTAGTGTATTTAATCTGTTTGTGGTTTCTGTGTTCTGGAGTTTCATGACAGATCTATACAACAACGAACAGGCACGTCGTTTGTTCGGATTTATCGCTGCTGGTGGTACAGTTGGCGCATTAACCGGCCCGGCAATAACTGCTTTACTAGTGCAACCTCTGGGCACAAAAAATTTAATTTTGATTTCGGCTTTGTTTCTGGCATGGGCTATTGTGTGTATTAAAAAACTGTCATACAGATCAAAGTTAACTAACATAAATAAGCAAACACAGATAAATGAACCAGAACAAAAGATAATTGGTGGTAGTATCTGGGCAGGGATAAGCCTGGTTTTTCGCTCTCCTTATTTATTAGGAATTTGTTTACTGATATTACTGTATACCACACTTTCCACGTTTATATATTTTATGCAGGCGCAGATTATTCGTGATGCCTTTGTGGATTCAGAACAACGTACAGCAGTATTTGCCGCAATTGATTTTACAGTGAATGCGCTTACCTTGGTTCTGCAAGTATTTCTAACGAGTCGCTTAATAAAGTGGTTTGGAATCGCAATTGTATTAGCAATTATTCCAGTTTTACTTGCAATAGGATTTACACTACTTAGTGCAGCACCCGTGTTACTGGTACTGCTCATCGTGCAAGTCATTCGCCGAGCGGGTAACTATGCCGTTATGCGTCCGGTACGTGAAATGTTGTACGTCGTATTAAGCCGAGAGGAAAAGTATAAGGCTAAGAATTTTATTGATACAACTGTTTATCGAATGGGTGATGCAGTTAGTGCCTGGGTATATGCTGGTATGCGAAGTACTGGTATGAGTCTATCGAGTATCGCATTAATCGCAGTACCACTGGCACTGATTTGGACCTGGATAGCATTTGGACTGGGTCGACAACAAGTCAGGATTGCCGAAAGTAATAACACCAAATTATGAGCTTGGACAGGAGAAGAAAATGAGCAACGAAATAAATAATAATCGACGTAAATTTATTGAATTGATGGGCTTAATAGGAGCAGGTTTGATCCTACCGGCTGATGTGTTTGCCAAACTAGGACGGAAACTTCAAATTACGAAAATCATTCCTAAAACAGGAGAACAACTACCCGTCATTGGTATGGGAACCTCCCGAACATTTAATAGCAGTGGTGATAGTGAAAAACTTGCAGGATTACAGCAGCTCACCCAGACATTTTTTGATATGGGGGGTGGAATGATTGATTCATCTCCCATGTATGGATCAGCACAAGAAGTGATTGGACAAATATTACCAAACATCAAAGGGCATAAAAATTTATTTGCAGCGACCAAGGTTTGGATTAAGGGTAAAGAACAGGGTATAAAACAGATGGAAGAATCTCGCCAGTTGTGGGGCATTAAAAATTTTGATTTAATGCAAATTCATAATTTACTTGACTGGGAAAACCATCTTGAAACCCTGAAACAGATGAAGGAAAATGGAAAAATCCGTTATATTGGTGTAACAACCTCACACGGACGAGATCATAAGCAGCTAGGAACTTTATTGAAAAACCATGATTTTGATTTTGTACAACTCAGCTATAATATAATTGACCGCGAAGTTGAATCACAGTTATTACCAATCGCTCAGGAAAAAGGTATTGCTGTTATCGTTAATCGCCCTTTCCAGCGAGGCAATCTGTTTAGTAAAGTTAAAGGAAAGTCTTTACCAAAATGGGCGCAAGAATGTGATTGCAATAGTTGGGGTCAATATTTTTTGAAATTTGCGGTATCTCATCCCGCAGTGACTTGTGCAATACCTGCCACCACCAAAGTTAAGCACATGAAAGACAATATGACTGCAGGTAGGGGAAGGTTACCAACAGCCAAACAGCGAATACAAATGATTAAATATTTTAAATCACTTTAATACAGTTCATATAATAAATTACGCAACATAAAATCGAAGTCATTAAAGATATAAAATTACGCAAAATTAAATCGAAGCCATCCCTTCTCCCTCCGGGAGAAGGCCAGGATGAGGGTATAAATTAAAAAAACACATGTGTTATTCATCATTTCATCTATTAAGAATACAATCTAAGTTAGTTTATAGAACAAAGAGTTCAATTTAAATATGTCAGGTTTTTTAATAAAAATAATAATTTCAATATTAGTGATTTACCTTGCCGTAGGTTTGTTAATATTTATCAAACAACGTGATCTTATTTATTTTCCAGTAGCTTCAATAAAACATAACTTTGCTGAAGAAATATTTATAAATGGTGATGTATCAATTAACGTGACTGTCCTAAATAAGGGAAATAAAAAGGCTCTGATTTATTTTGGTGGTAATGCTGAAATTGTTGACTACAGCGCTTTAGAATTTTCTACATTATTTACAGGGTATACCATCTTTCTTGTCAAATACCGAGGATATGGTAGTAGTACAGGGCAACCAGAAGAAAAAGGTATCTATTCTGATGCGCTGATTATTTATGATAATATAAAATCTGATTTTATTTCTGTTTCAATTATCGGGCGTAGCCTCGGTAGTGGTGTTGCAACATTTCTTGCTTCAAAACGAAAGATCAAAAAACTTGTATTAGTTACCCCTTTTGACAGCATTCAAAATGTTGCACAAGAAAAATTTCCAATTTATCCCATGTCGATACTTTTAAAGGACAAATATAATTCCCTTGCTAGGGTAAATTCAATAACGGCTGAAACCCTTATTATAGCAGCAGAAAATGATCACATCATCGGCAGAAATCACACTGATCGACTGGTAACAGGGTTCCCATCTTCGCAACTAACTTTTGAAGTGATCCAGGGTAAAGGACATAATACTATTTCAGATAGTAAAAAATATTATCGTTTGTTAAGCGATTTTTTATAAATCACCAATAAATATCGATGTTATAAAAGAAATATTATTGGTATTACGATAATTAACAATTATATTTTTTACTGACACTTCTTACGGGATAGCCCTATCAAGACACGCAAAACAGGCTACACTACTTTCGAAGCCGATGGTTACAGTAGTAATCTGTTCATAGACACACATTTACAGTTCCACCAATATATGAGTATAGAAGACAGCCTAGTGCTCTATTACTATTGTAATTATACAACTTGAAAATTAGTACTACCATCAAGTT
>JBGMQW010000109.1:0-2548 GCA_048060815.1 Thiohalomonadales bacterium
GCAACTTCCATAAATGTAGCCAGTATACTGCCATCTGGATTCTCAGGTCCAACGAGCTGAACTAATTGTCCTGCAGCCAAGGCACCACCTGTTCCATCTTCAAATTGAATAACAGTATTTGCATCAAAATACACGGTTACAGCATTCACTACGATATAGTTACTACCAACACTTTCAATAACACCCGCTATTTCTATTGGTTGAATTAATGGATCGGTAGCATCATCATTACATAGTGGATCACGCGTGGAGAGACTACCCGGTGTACTTGCAAATTCAAACGCTCCCATGTCCACAATAGGTGATGTGCCATATCCACTATCCGGAGTAACGTTATCATCAACTCGTCGTCCATTAGCATCTAAATCAAGTGATGTACCTGCAATAATCAAACAATTGTTCCCTGCGTCAATAGCGGGGGATGCCTGGCTAAGTCTTTCGTTATTATTAGCAATATCAACAAATTGAGGATCACTATCAATTGCTCCTGGCATCAGTGCTGGATCAATCGGCGACAAACCTTGTATATCACTATAATTAATTGAAGTTAAAACTTCTAATGAAGTTGCGGTATTCGATGTCGCAAATTGTGCTTCGAGCAGTGTTGTCGGTACATCTGTTGTTGTCACTCTATTTCCCCAAAGAATACTGTTATTAACCGAGATGGATGTGGGTTGTGCCCACCTTCCTTCTATTAAAAGTCCTCCAGCAAACTTTTGTGCCGTATTGTTTGCAATAGTGACATTGCTTAGCACTACACTTGTTAAATTACTACCATTTATGTAAAGCGCACCAGCAAGGCCACCTCTCACTACAAAAAATTGTCCGTAACTGCGTTCTTTTACTGCATGGTTATTTATAAAACTGACATTATTAAAAACTCCTGTACTATATAAAAAAATAGCACCACCAACATGAGACTGATTATTAGTAAATTTTGAGTGATTCACTGTTAAGTCACCAAATGCAGTAATAGCACCACCGTATAATGGGGCACCTGTAAAACCTCGTTTATGATTAACTTTATTATTGTTGAAAACTGAATTACTAATAATCATTTTATTAGAAACGTCAAGAAAAATTGCTCCACCGCCTTCACGTCTATTGGATGAACCAATAGCAACATTATCATTAAATTGACAATTTTCAATAGTCATTAAAGACGTTAAAAGCTGTATAGCACCCATGTGTGCTATCGCTCCCCCATGTGACCGGGACGCCAGATTTTTATTAAATATGGAGTTACGTATAGTTGGATTACTATCTGACGAAAAAATAGCGCCGCCTGAATAGGCAAAATTCTCAGTAAAAATAACATTATTAATATTTGGACTTGAATTTAATATCAACATTCCACCACCAACACTAGCCGGAAATGAACCATAGGCATTACCATGATAAACCGTCACGCCATCCAGTATTGCTGTTGCATCTACGCCATCAGCAACAAGAATGTTTCGGGTATTATCCAGAATATTAAAATTACCATTTGCTGCGTTATAGTTATCATCATTATTCAGATCGGCACTTAATATGGTTTTGTTTATTGCTGGATCACGTTGAGTTTGTACTGTTTCAGTACCATTAAAACCACCATAAATTGCGACACCGGATTTCATTGGAAAATGTGCTAGTGTGTCACCATTTGGCCCGGCCGCTGTGTATGTGCCTGCTGCAATCCAGACTTCATCATTGACAGTATTAACCAGTGCAACACGCAATTCAGTATAGGCATTACTCCAACTGGAACCATCGTTTAATCCTGTTGCGTTATGATTGACATAAACTATTGCGTAAGCTGGGATGGTGAAAATAGAGAGCAGTAGTAAAAGTAAAGTATTAATTATTTTTTTTATGATGTGAATTTTAAACAAAGTAATTATAAATGTATTTATCATTTTATTGCTCCTAACATTTAAAATAGTGTGCTATTTATGGAATATATATAAATAAAGAACAACAAGGCTAGATTTACATTGGCAAAGTGTAGTCGTTGATAAATGAGAAGCAATTTTATAGTGAGATGAAGATAGCAATAAGGTAAGTTATTAAAGTTACCTCGGGGTTACCCATTAAAAAAGAACGGCATGGTATAACGGAGCACCCTAATGCCTTAACACCAGAACAACTAACCATGGTGAAGTCGATTCTTAAAGAAAGTAACAGCTCTGATGGAGCTCGAACGATGGCGGCTATCGCAACAGAGGTGTATCATTAAGTCGTTACCGAGCAGGAAATTTAATAGGAGAAAAAAATGAGTATGTATATTCTATCTTTTATATGGCTAATTAGTGCAGGTATCTGTTACTTCATCGCGAAAAGAAAAAATATTCGCCTAACAGTAGTATGGAATATTATTTTCGTTTTATTAGGTCCTATTGCAATACCGATTATAATGATGACTAAAAGTAATAGTGTGAATGAAATTTAAGTTCATCTTGTTATCAATCTTGTTTATTCCTTATTTAAGTTTCGCTAAGGCACAACAATCAATTTCGATTAATCAAGTTACTGGTGCAAAAACATGGGAAACGAGTGTCGATGGTGT
>JBGMQW010000109.1:2648-5463 GCA_048060815.1 Thiohalomonadales bacterium
TATAAAGATAGTGGCGTAAAAAAATCAGCCCTTCTTGCCTTTCGTTGGGCGCAATTTCCACCGGAACAAGAATATAAACCCGGAGGTGATTGGAACCAGGGTATGCTGTCTATTGGATTACCTTCTAAGTCAATTTTTGACGCTAGCGCGTTGTGGGACATTAATGGAACAAAATTTAAAGCAGAACTTGCAGGAGTAGAGTGTGCAAAATAATATATTAAAAAATTATTATGTGTATAGCCTAATTCTTTTTACAGCGCTTTTTAATATTGTTTTGGCAGACGGACTGCCGTCTTTAACACATAATCTTACAGCAATTAAATCTACAACGGTGGCACCCAATCTACGGTTTCAAAGTTTAGATCACGATATAGTTGATATTAAAGATTTGAAAGGTAAAGTAGTGATTGTGAATTTTTGGGCAACGTGGTGCCCACCATGCCGTCGTGAAATGGGATCATTGGAGAGATTGTATCAAGCTACAAAAGATAACAATGTAGAAGTGCTTGCAGTCAACATTGGTGAGGATGATGAAACAGTATTCTCGTTTCTTGGTACTATCGATCCGTCACCTACTTTTAAAATACTTTTTGATACTGACGGTGAATCAATGAGTAACTGGAATGTTAAGGGACTGCCAACAACCTACATTGTAAATCCTGATGGTATTATTTCATATAGTGCAGTAGGCGGTCGTGAGTTTGATCATCCAGTTATTCTACAAAAGATTAAAAATATGATTAAGTAGCTATTCAGATAAATCAACCATTAAGAATCAAAATATTCGATACAAAAATTTTTAAACGTTTTAATTAATTCTGAATTATACCGGTTAGCAGTATAAACGATTGACAGTTTTAATTTGTCGGTTTTTGACAAGTTACGTAAAGTGAATTTCCAGTCGGGTAAAATTTGAATTAATTGACCCGCATTTATCTCATCGTAACAGTTAATTGAGGGTAATTCCCCAATGCCCATTCCTTTCTCTATGGCCAGTTGAATAGCCGCGTAGTGGTTAAACGAAGCTGATTCATCGATATCAATTGTTATTTTTTTATTATTATTAATAAATGTCCATTGTTTAGTGTCGTGCCAATTGGTAGCGCATATTAATTTGTGTTCGGATAACATGCCGGGTGTAGAAGGGGTGCCAAATTCTTTTATGTAATCAGGATTGGCAACTAATACATGTTGGTATTCTGTTAATGGAATTGCGATGAGACTGCTATCGTTTAATTCGCCAATTCGGAGCGCAACATCAATGCCATCTTCAACAAAATTTAATGCTGCACCTGTAAACAAAACTTTAAGTCGGATGTCTGGATAGTGAATTTTAAAATTTGACAGTAATGGAATAACAATACTTTTCTCGATTCCCGGTGGTGCTGTTATTCTTAAAGTTCCAGTATCTGTAATTTCAGCATCAACGAGAAACTGTCTTGCACTATTCAGAGTGGCTATCGATGACTGGATATTGTCATAAAAGATACGACCCTTGTCAGTTAGCCGTAATTGGCGTGTAGTGCGCTCCAATAATTGCACATTTAAACTCGCCTCAAGCTCTGAGATTTTTCGACTTATAGACGATGTCGGTACCCCGGTTTTGTTTGAAGCCACAGTAAAGCTTTTATAATCAACAACTTGAATAAAAAGATACATCGCATTTAAATTCATTATTATCCCATATATGAAATTAAGATTTCTTAATTTGATATTTATCCTGTATTTAAAATAATTGTATAGTAAATACAGTTTAAAAGAGAGGATAATTTTATGAGTAAGATTCACTTTGCGATGATAAGAGTAGTGATCATAACTGCATTGTTTTTAGGAAGTTATGGTTTTGTAAGCGCTGCCGGGAAATATGAAAATTTTAACTGGGTCTCACCAAATGGATGGACTGGTGCAGTATTTGATGTGCCTACATGGTTTGCGAAAGACATGCTCTATAGTGGACGTGAAGTAATACGGTTTCATGATGGATTTTACGATGAGCAGTCAACAGGTTTTTGGACTTATGCGTTTGCATTAATGGTTGAGCAATCAAAACAACCGACAACTCAAGAACTACTTGAAGAAACCAAACGGTATTTTGTCGGCCTGGCCAGAGGCATTGGCGATAAGAATATAAAAGATTATCCTGCAGAGAAAATTCGTGTTACTACAAAATCAGACTGGAAAACGTCAGATTCATCTCAGTATCAATCACAGCTATTTTTTCTCGAAAGTTATGATCCCTTTACTACAGGAAAGCCAATAAAACTTAATGTAAAGATTACTACCTGGCCCTGTTCTGAATCATATTGGGCAATTCACTACACTATATCACCACATCCAATGTCTCATACAATTTGGAATTTACTTGATAAAGAAGTTAAAGCGTTAAAATGTTGGTAATTTAATGAATATTATTTAACACTTAGTAACGGTTATTTTTTCTCTGCTTATCAGACCACTACAGTTTGATTACTATAGTTGTGAAGTATCTGTATAATACCAATCTGACAAAAGTTCGGGACAAAAGATACAACGGTATAATCGAAATTAATACTACTAAATTACACAATTTTAGGAGAAAGAGTAATATGAAATATTACAGTTGGTTGTTTTTAACAAGCATTTTATTAACGACAAGCGCACAGGCATTCGAATCTAAAATAGAAATATTTGAACAATTTGATGGCTTAAAAATGGTTGCTTTTATTAGTGAAAAAGATATAAATAAAAGCCCTGAATGGAATCCTGATATAGATGCCCCTTCTTTAACGGTGGCTGAGGCCATTAAGGCAGCGAGAGATTTTAATAAAGCTTTTAA
>JBGMQW010000109.1:5563-7663 GCA_048060815.1 Thiohalomonadales bacterium
AAAGCTTTTAATAGTACTAATTCTGTAAAAGAAATAGAATTAAGGCCAATGCCAAATCATATAAAACACTGGCACTATCTTGTTAAAATTGCGAACGATGCAAAAAAAAGTAAATATGATATTTTTGTTGTGTTAATGAATGGACAGGTTATTCCGGCAATTATTGAACCTGAATCATACAAATAAAAAACGAGAATACGTAATGGTATCAGTGTCCAATCTGATACTTCAAAGCCTATCCTCATTTACAAAATGTTACATCTATTGAGCTATTTTAACGGTATTCTATAGTGGATTTACCGGTTTAAGGATTTAATTTTTTATAAATGAGGGATGCTTACACAATGAAAAATCCAAATACTACTCCTGACTATAACAAAGAAAATGCTTCTTCTTATGATAATCAAAGATCTAAATTAGCTCCTATTAAAGATGCGCTTCATTTAGGCATGCAAATAATATTGTCGCATTTACCAATTAGAGCAGAGATTCTTTGCGTTGGTGTTGGAACGGGTGCTGAGTTAATTTTTCTTGCGCAGAAGTTCCCGCAGTGGCGCTTTACTGCTGTAGAGCCCGCATCTGCAATGTTAAAAATTTGCCGCGAGAAGGTTGAAGAATGTGGCGTAATGTCACGTTGCACTTTCCATGAAGGTTATCTTAATACATTGCCAGAATCGGGTAATTTCGATGCTGCAACGAGTATTTTAGTTTCACACTTTATTATTGACGTAGAGGCGCGAAAAAAATATTTCGCTGAAATTGCAACACGACTTCGTCCAGGCGCATACATGATCAACGCTGATCTAGCCTTTGATATGTCAAGTTCAGATTATAAAAGGGCATTGGATGTTTGGGTAACTATGCACGACTATGCTGGAATGCCGGTATACGTAGATTCTTTTGGTCGTAATGTGGCTTTACTTCCAACCGAAAAGGTAGAGTCTATAATTAAATCCAGTGGTTTTGATTCTTCGGTATTGTTTTATCAACTGCTCTTTATACACGCCTGGTTTTCGCAGGTTAAACAATAAAAATATTTATATTACAAAGCAAGTTCAGCTTTAAGTAATATATCAAATAGTTACAATATAATTTATATTTTGATTGATAATAGCTATACAAATCCTTTCATGGCATTATAAGGAAATTAAAAAAGCAGGTTTACTATGAGCGATACCGATAAAGACAATGAATTTTTTGAGTTGGCAGATGCATTCATTGCATTGGCGAACAAGCAGGGTAAAGAAGTTAATCAGGGTAAAGTCAGTGCCACTTTTTTATACGGCGCTGCTCGCTTTAATACTTTTTTGGTTGCTTCAAACTCTGAATCTAAAGCCGCATTTGAAGCTGGTATAGAAAGCTCAATTGAATATTTTATGACAGAATATAAAAAAATGCTTGATGAGCATTTCGCAGATTATAAAGCTAATTATGAAACTTATATTGATGTTAATAGAAATCAAACTAATTAAATAAATTGGTAATCCCACCTTCGACAGTTTAAATATTTAAACTGTGTCTAATAGTGAAAATTAACTTTTAGTTAATTGTAATTATATTGAATAAGCAATTCACACGTCGTTAAGATTCTTCTTAAGATATGATATAGTATTACTTAACAATCATCATTAGATTAATTCTAAGTTTTATCTTCCCCTGATAAAAGAGTGTTGTGATTCGCATCATCTTGATGTTGTAACTATAAATTAATGCAAAGGAAGTTAGTGTCTCGATAAGGAAATAATTACGTTTTACTAATTCATATCATATTAGTCATAAACCAAAGTCTGTTTGCTTACGTGCCAATATATAAATTTATTTAAGAGGAATGAAATATGAGGTTTAGAAAATTAGTTTCGATATGGATTTTTTCCAGCATGGCTATTTTATCAGCTTGTGGTGGCGGCAGTGGTACTGCTGCTCCAACCGGAGGAAATACAACTGAGTTAACCGGGCAATTTATTGATAGTACAGTTCAAGGACTTCGATATGTAACCAGTAGCGGTATTAAAGGTGTGACAGATGTTAATGGCAATTACAAATATGTTGCGGGTGATACCGTAGAATTTTTTGTAGGTGATGTTTCATTAGGCAAAACAA
>JBGMQW010000109.1:7763-9223 GCA_048060815.1 Thiohalomonadales bacterium
TTTCTGCAGCTGATGCTCAGGCACATTTTAAAATGACTCTGTTAAATGCTCGAAAAGGCTTTTATGCAGGAACCTGGGTTCAAACAAAAGGGCCGGGAACCGATAGTGGTAGTTGGGCTATTAGTATCGATGTGCAAGGTAAGGTAAGTGGTTGCTTAAATTCAGTAGCTGCATTAGTAGTGTCCGGTTCAGTCGGTACGAGTGGTCTGGCAAATACTATTGCCGGAAATACGAATACAGGTGCAAAATTTACGGGTAACTTCACATTAGATGGCAAAGTATCCGGACCTTGGGCTAATGCAACCGATGGTACTAGTGGTACTTATAGCGGAACTAAAACTACAACTGCTCCGGCTTGCGGTTTAATGCAACAACCAGGCGGTCCAGGAGGCCCAGGTGGTAATAGTAATGTTTTGACTTTAACAAATGGCGATGCAGCTGTGCTTGGTGGCAAGCTAACGATTACCGAGCGAGCATTTCGCCCGGGTTTAAACGGCTCAGTTAAAACCTTAATATCGACAAGTGATGGTATATTAAAATACATATTAGCTATTTTAGGAGAGATTCCGACTCCGGCTGCACAACCACCAGCATATGGGGTTGTAATAAACACGGTAGATATTGGTACAGAAATTGATATATCAATGCGTGTAAATCAAAATGGTAAATCTTATTCGTACGTCTGTGGTGGTGCCTTTGTGACAAAGTGTAAAAATATTACATTTGATGCTACAAGTCGTACTGTAACTTATACTAATGTTATTGTTGAAGCCGGAGGGGGTGATGATGCTCAAGGTTTATTAACCCTGAATGGAACACTAACCTGGATGGTAGGTGATGCGAAATAAGTAATTTGATTTAAACTATTTTATAAATGCACTAAAAAAAGCCCGAGTTATCGGGCTTTTTTGTTTTTATACAATCGGTATTGCGTATTCCATAATAGACTCATCTGAGTCAGCAATATAACGTTGATCATATATTTCCAAATCAGCAGCATAACTATGTTGCCTATCTGATTGTAATAACCAACTTGAGTAAATGTAATTTACGGTATTGTTAATTTGAGTTACATTTCCTTTATGGGTAAATATTGCATAGCGAGATGATGGAATTGTAATGTGTTCCATATCATCTGGGAAATTACCGGGTGTTGATACTTCTATTGCAGCATAATATTCGAGATGATCGGTTTTTTCTGTTGTTTGTTGTATTACGCCATAGGCTTTTTCATTCACTCTGTTTTCAATCTCATTCACTCTCGCCAGGAAGGCATCCCAAAGCGGTGGTAATTTATCGGCGATATTATTCTTTTCAGAATCAACACTGTAAAAATTGGTTTTAAAACCCACTAATGACATTTCTTTTTGAACCCTGATTTCAGGGGTTAAGGAAATATTAGAACTAATGTGTTGTAAATAATCTGAATCAAATTGTATTTTTTTCAAAAACAAATTTTT
>JBGMQW010000109.1:9323-11870 GCA_048060815.1 Thiohalomonadales bacterium
AAATTCCAATACTAAATAAATTAACCTGCGACATCAAAAAACCCGGTCATTGACAATAATTTACCATTGTTATTATATTCACAATAACTGATACCATCCCCAACCACAACATCATCACCAGTGATCATATCCCATCGTGCGATGCTTTTATTATCATAGTTTCTAAAATAGGTGGTATTAAAATAACCCCCAGGAACATTTTTATGAAATTCTAACATGTGAGTTACAAGGTCATTCCAACCGTGCGTGGTGATGACTGGTGATGTGTAGATGCAATCTGTGTCCAGACATTTTGCAAATAAAGCACGTTTTTCATCTGCTGTTGTCGCTTTCCAGGATAATGCATAATCTTCCCAAACCAGTTCAATTTCATTTTTCATTATCGTAACGCCTTTTTATCAAGAGTAGATTTTAATGATATGAGAGATAACGGTAGTGTTTTTGATATTTTGTGCTAATTTTTAAAAGTAATTTAGAAGCACATAAAAATACTGTACTATTAATAACTTATAACTATACTTAGTTATCTATTTGTTATTATTTGAGGCCATTATGGAAGTATCAACGATTGTTATATTAGTCATTATTGTTCTGGCCATTTTTTATATCATTGGCATATACAATAAACTGGTCATGTTACGCAATCGTTATAAAAATGCGTTTGCTCAGATCGAGGTTCAGTTAAAGCGACGTTATGATCTTATCCCTAATCTGGTTGAAACCGCCAAGGCTTATTTAAAGCATGAAAGAGAAACACTCGAAGCCGTTATTGCAGCTAGAAATTCAGCAGCAAATGGTTTGGCTGCTGCTGCTGCTAATCCAGGAAATGCTGATGCGATGAAAGGCCTGATGGGTGGTGAAAGTGCGTTAATGGGCGCACTCGGAAAATTAAACATTGTCATGGAAGCCTATCCCGATTTAAAAGCCAACCAGAATATGATGCAGGTGTCAGAAGAATTGTCATCCACAGAGAATAAAGTGGCATTTTCACGTCAGGCATTTAATGATCAAGTGATGGAATACAACACCTATAAACAAACATTCCCACCGCTATTTTTTGCCAATTTTTTTGGACATTCAAAAGATGCCAGTTTATTGGAATTTGAAGATTCAGCAGAAATGCAGGCGGCACCGAAAGTTTCGTTTTAATATGATAGTTTTTTGTTTTAGCCATTAAATGAATTTTTTTCAATCACAAGATACTGCTCGACGCAACACTAAAAAACTGGTGTTGTTGTTTGTGTTGGCCGTTATTTGTCTTATTATTCTGACCAATGTATTTTTAGTCGCGATATTTACCTATCTTGAAGGCAGTGTGCTAACGATGCAATCGTTCAGTGAACGCTTTGATTTGGATACCTTTCTGGTTGTTGGTGCTGGTGTAACAACCGTGGTGTTTTTCGCCAGTTTGTATAAAGTTATGAGCCTATCCGGTGGTGGCAGCAAAATCATGTCGTATATGAATGCTGACATTATTATTCAGGGTAGCGGTGATAGTAATAAACAAAAAATCTTGAATGTTGTAGAGGAAATGGCAATTGCCTCCGGTACACCCGTGCCGCAGGTTTATCTGCTGAATGAACCGGGTATTAATGCATTTGCAGCAGGTTTATCAACACGCGATGCGGCTATTGGTGTTACTCGTGGAGCCATTGAAAATTTAACACGCGATCAATTGCAAGGCGTTATTGCACATGAGTTTAGTCATATATTAAATGGCGATATGCGCTTGAATATTCGGTTAATCGGCATATTGTATGGCATTATGATTATCGGTTTGATCGGTGAATTTTTTTTATACTCCAGTAGTCATCGCTCCAATAGTAAAAATAATAATATGCTGATTGGATTAGGCTTAATCGTTATCGGATATGCCGGAACATTTTTTGGCAACTGGATAAAAGCTGCGGTGAGTCGACAACGTGAATTTTTGGCTGATGCTTCGGCAGTGCAATTTACTCGTAATCCAGACGGGATCGCCGGTGCGTTGATTAAAATTGGTGGCTTTAGTGCAGGTTCGCAATTAAAAAATCCACAGGGTTCCGAAATTAGTCATGCTTTATTTAGTGAAGGTGTGACAGTTTATTTTAAATCAATTCTGGCAACTCATCCGCCACTGGCAACACGAATTAAACGAATTTTACCTGCATGGGATGGTGTTTTTGTGAGTTCACAGTTTGCTGACGATTTAAAATTTACAGATGAGAATAGTTCAGTACAGTCTCCATCGAAATCAGGGTTTGTCACTAATGCCACTGTTGCATCTGCTACAATTACTGGCGATGATCTACTCAATCTGGTTGGACAACCTACGCCTAAAAATTTACAACAGGCGCAAAAACTAATTCACGATTTACCGCAAGACTTATATCAAAATGCACATGAACCCCATGGTGCCCGAGCAGTAGTCTATTTTCTATTATTGCATGATGATAAGGAGATTCGTCAAAAACAACTGCAATACTGTTATGAAAATGCCGATGACGGTGTTTATTTTGAACTTGAGAAATTTGTTAACAAAGTAACTGTGTTGGATATTAAATACCG
>JBGMQW010000110.1:0-11797 GCA_048060815.1 Thiohalomonadales bacterium
ATTGGAAGCTCTCCAATTTTAGGAGTGGCTCTTATTTCAGTAATAAGTTTTATTAAGTATTCTTCAGTGTCATGGTTTGGGGTATTGATAATAAGTATATGATCATTCATGTTCTTCCACCGCCATCGTCCGGAAAATTTAAGTTCAAGTTTATTTAATCGAAATTCAATATATTCTGCAACAAGAATTCCAAGAAGTGATATACCAATTATATACATAAAAATAGTGGTACTCAGTCTGCCAGCAAATGTAGTGGCACTAAAATCACCATAACCCACAGTCGTAATGGTGGTTAGTGATATCCACATTGCATCTGAAAAAGAAAGTTTCTCAAAGTACACCATTGCCATACTGTGTAAAGTTAACAATAATAGCAAAATTAATATGAGTTTGGAAAAATAGACGGCAAAATTACTACTGGTATGACGGGTAAATTTATTAAATTTACGGGATTTTATATACCTGTGAATTAATAGCGTATTCGGTAACATTATTTTTCCAGCTGATTCAAATAAAACGTGGAAATTTCATCAAGAACACAACGTTTAATTTCTTTTTCATCAATTGTAGTTAACTTATATCGAGTAGCTAAAGATTTTAATTCAGCATTGTTAAATGATAAACCTAATCTTGGACGTTGTATTTTTGAATATTGTAAATTTAGTTTTTGTCTAATAATATCACTTGGATTCAAATCTTTATCAGCTGCTTCGTGTCGAATGATGCGCATAATGTCACGTTGAAATTCAAAATGAATTTGAATTTTTTTTAATGCGTCATGTTCATTTGACCATTTGTCGTTTTTACTAGCCATGTTGTTTAATCATTTTTTGGCCAATAATGTTCAACAACATCTTCGGTGCAGTAAAGTCCCAGGATAACGTCAGTCGAACCGTCGTCCCATATTTCAACAGTGAGAATATAATTATTATCGGCAGCTTCACATTCGTGGTAACGTAGTTCTTCACCATCATCATCATCGTCAAATTTATTTGGTGGATTAATAGCACAATTACGTTCGTAATAATAAGCCTCAACAGATTTTTCTTCTTGTTGATAATTATCGTTAAGCCAACCTTCTAATTCAGCTGGATTATCCTGAACTTTTAAACAAGGAAAAGTACCATCTTCGAAGAGTTTTGCAAATTCATCTTCATCGAATAATTGTAAAACCTGTTTACGGGTTAATTTACGTGAAATTAATAAACGAGGATCACCATCGTTATCATCGGGTGATAGAAAGTAGGTTTCATTATCTGCATTACGTAAGGTTAGTTCTGGCACAATACCATCAGAATAATAATAACCTGCTATTTCAGTTAACTCGAACTGTTGTCCCTGGATATCTTTAGGTAAAGATAATCGGTCTTTAAACGAAACAAGATCACCCGGTAGCAAATCATTTGCTGATTTTAACTCCCGGGTAGTTGATTTTTTGTCACCAAATAAACCTTTAAACATAATATTTTATCTCTAATATATTTTGAACCGCGGAGGACGCCGAGGTACGCTGAGAACTAATCTTATAAAGTAAGATTAGACAGCTTTAACTGTTTTTCTCTGTGTACCTCGCGGCGTCCTCTGCGGTTAATGTTTTTAAAAATAAACGTACCAAGCAATGTAATTATTTCTTCTGTTTCGCCTTTAAACGTTCAAGAACACTATTCGCACCACCTGTAGAGTTACTACCAATACCGCTATCTTTTAGTTTTTTATCAAGATCACTTGAACCGTCCTGTTCTTCCATCCACTCGCCAGCTTCCATACTATCGGTAGTTCGTTGTTGTTTTTTCTTAATACGGTCCAGGGCTTTTGAAACACGGTGTTCGCTAGAACCTGTTGCGGCAATATTCGCCGAAATACTACTAGTCGCATTTTGTAGTTGTTGCACCGTTTTCACTTTTTCTAGTTCACGTTTATTTTTCTGAATTACTTTTTCACGTTTTTTGATCAGTGAATAGATTGAAGCAACTTCTTTCTTTAGATTTTCGTATTCAACCTTAAGACCATTACGTTCTTGTTCCAGCTCGTCAATTCGACCAGCAACTTCTGTTGCCAAATCTTCTTTGCCAGCATCAAGCGCTTGCATGGCTTTGGTTTCATAATCTGCAATATCGGTATTTAAGGTATTTAAATTACGCTTAAGACCAATTTCAGTTGTTTTTAAGCTAGTCAAACTCTTTTTAGCTTTTTCAATGGCAGTTTCTGCTTCACGAATTTCCTGTTCATAAATTCGAATTGCCTGTGAATCAACCACAGCTTCACCAACTTCACTTGCACCACCTTTAATGGCAGTAATAATGTCTCCAAATATACTCATTTTAAATAACCTCTATATTAATAACTGTTGTATTGACTCGAGTAGTTCCACAGTATTTTCTGCTTGAACTTCCAGTTCATGAACAATATTTTCAAAACTGGTGTTTAGTGACATCGCGCCAAATAAAATATAATTATCAGCCTGCATACCAATGGCACTCAGTGGTACAACCGGACTAAGTTGAAGTAAAAGTGTATTTAATTCATCGACTTTGTCCGGTTGAACTTCTGATTTATGAAACAATGGTGTTACCGATAATAATTGTGTTTCAGTTAATGCTATTTTTATTGGAAACTCCTCCACGTTTGAACAGATAACATCCAGGACATTGTTATCATTTAAAACCGCATCAAAGGATGTCCCTTCATCAGTAGTAAACCCATTTAAGCGAAACGCTAAATCTTCAAGATTGATTGTCATTAAAAACTCCTTTGTACTTGTTGGTCCCGTAACCGCCATATTATGGCCGTATGATTAATATATGCCATAATATGACATTGTGCAAGTGTAAACTATTAGTTTATTGAAAATAATTTAAGCTATTGTTTTTTATACCTTTATTTTTTCATTTGAGTTGGATTACTGTAAAAAACACCGTCCATTTTGCCCCATGCATTCTGATGATAGTTATATATTACGCGGCTACCGAGCTTATTTATCTTCACAGAGTCTGCAAATTGATAAAACGAGGGTGCAAACACGAATGCGGCTAATAATTGTTGTTTCGAGATCCAGGGATCATTTACCGGAAGTGTAACGGAATTCTTAATACGCTGTGAAGCCATTTGTCCGTGGATTGTGCCAATAGTCCAGCCCCATTCACCAAAAGTGGGTACATTGCTGTGATATTGTTCAGTTTTTAATCCAACTGACTGCAATGTTTTACCAATTGAGATAAATGCTTTTTGAGCGTGATAGGGTGAGGTTGATTGAATCGCAATAACGCCATCGCCAGATAACAATTCTTTTAAACGTGCGTAAAAGAAATCACTGTAGAGTTTGTTCAGATCAGGATGGCTCGGATCGGGTAGATCAACAATAATAGTATCAAAATGTTTTTGCTGCGATACCAGTTTTTCAACTTCTAAAAAGGCATCATTATTAATTATATGAACCCGAGGATCATTAAGCGCATTTTCATTAAGGTTCAATATCGTTTTTTTAATGACATCCGGAAGTTCTGGATCCTTACCCTGAAATAAATTGATCATATTGGTATCAAGATCAATTAATGTGATTGTTTTTGGATTCCATTTTAGTATATCCCGGACAGCGAGTCCATCTCCACCGCCAATTACCAATATTTTTTCATGCCGGGCGGATGCGAGTAAAGCCGGGTATGTCAAAAAACTGTGATAAATATGTTCATCACTACTGGAAAACTGTAAACGACCGTTAATGTATAAACTGGTTACCTTGTCGAGTCCTTGACCAACAATACGCTGGGTTAGTGTAAGGTGTTGGTAGGGCGTAACCTTGGTATAAACCGGTGCATCTTCAAATAAGGCATAATTCATTTGTTCAACCCATTTGGCACCACTAAAAGCTAAAATAATAATCACGCCAACTACAAATAAATGCGTTATAACCAGAGCGCCGAGATTATTAATTTTTTCTCGATATCGAATAAGGAATGCAAAACCAACAATAATATTTGCAGCTGCAGTAGCAACAGCTGCAACCATAATTGGAATTTGCAAACAAACGGTTACCCAGATAGCAGCACCAATACCCGCACCAATATAATCTGCACCATAAATGGTACCGGTGTTATGTTCCAGATGTTGTTGGTGGATTGTTTCACGCACACGTGCAATAAGCGGAATTTCCATCCCTATCATTAAGCCTAATATAAATCCGGTGACATAAGGTGTGTAGAATGAAATTTCTTTTAATATTTGAATGGCTCCACCTTGCATCATTACGGAAGGGTGAATGTCATATAACTCATGCAACCAATGTGGCAGGGTGTAGATAAGTGCGGTCATGGTAGCCATAATTAAAATAGCACTAGAACCGAGTAAAGCGATAGTAACCTCTAACCAGGTAAAACCGGTAAACGGATTTTTAATCCACTTTGCAGTAAAAGCACCAATCCCCATAGCAACAATCATGATACCGATCATGGCATAAATTGTTGTTTCAACTGCACCCAGGATTCGTCCGGCGTAATGGGCTAAAAGGTATTCGTAAATTAAACCACAAGCGGCAAGAATCGCCATGCTGATGATGAGAAATATATCGTCACGAAGGTAGGGGCGTTTGAATTTAGATTCCAGGTAAGCCATTGTTACTGTTACAAAGAAAGAATAAATTTAATCTATATAGCAAGCTCCCTCTCCCTTCGGGAGAGGGTTGGGGTGAGGGGAATTTGAAAAGCAAACTTCATTGTTTAATTTAATAGCTATTTGGGTAAATTATTTTATCTACCCGAACAAACCATTAAATATAAACCCAACCGCAATAAAAATAGTTGCTTCAATATAAGCGACACCAACATTCTGTTGATTATCGATTTCATCTACAATATTTATTCCCGACAATACCACCACACGTGTAATTGTAGCAAGCGGAGATAACAATGCTGTAACTACAATAGCGACTGCGAACCAGTTTAATATTGAACGTGTTATTTCTCCAGGAAGAAACATCACCAGGCCAGACGCAGCACTTAATGCTAATGCAGTACCTAATATATGGCCTGCGTATCGAATCGCTAATGCGATATTTCCTTCTGCCAGGGCATCTTGTAATAGTTTATTTTCATGGCGTTTTTTATAAATGGCACTGCGTAAGCGGGTTACGATCAATAAGATAACTTGAGAAGCAATAAAAACCAAAGTAACCGGTATCAAACCTAAATAGTTACTGTCGGGTCCCCAATTCATTGCCGAGTAAATAATTATGCCAAGTGCAATCATATTAGCGGCTTGAATGACACCAGCTGCGATATTTTTCTCGGCTATTTTTTCTCTTAATGAAAACTTATGAAATATAATAGCATCATTAATAATGCTACCTATTTTTAAAAATAAAATACCGGCTACAGCATAAATAGCAACATGGCCTGCTTCAACCAGTAAACTTACTGATGAATCACCGCTCACCGCAGCAAAAAGTATTAATGATACTGCCAGGATACCGCCAGCAGTTGAAATGCCAAAAGCGAAATTATCTTTTTTTGCTAATTCGTCGGAAGTATTTACACCATTTAATAAACCCTGTAAATATCGAATGCTGCTTAGTGCAATAATGGCAATGATTAAATCGATGGAAATAATGCTTATGTGCCATAAAGAAATTGTATTTAACATGATTATCCTCTTAAATAATATTAGCTTATTTATATTCTTTAATTTACTTTCCGCGAAACGAGCCACGTGAAGTTCGAGATGAACTTGATCGTGAGCTGGCCATACGTGATGACGATCTTGTTGCTTTAAACGAATTGCTCTGACTGGTAGCAACCCGCGAACCTGCTTTTGATTTTGCATAAGGACTTTGAAAGCTTTTGCCTTCACGTCTAAATTTATTCTGAGTGCGTGTTTGTGTTTGTTGCTTTTGAGCTTGTTGGCGTGGAGAAGTATAAAAATTTCGACCGGCTTCACCATAATAGCTATAATTACGCCTGCCTGCCCAGCCACCATAATATATTGGTGAACGGAACAGGGAGCTAAATAGTGCATATTTCCCGTACCATTCCCAAAAAGAACCACCACTGGAATTGCTGCGCCAGTTACCATATTGTGGATTACCGACTAATTGACTTCCCGCTCCATAATCCTGAGCACCATTTGCAATAAGACTGGCTTCTTTACTCATGGACTCTACCCGACCTAATTTACCTTGTGACATATCCGCCAAAACATTAATAGGGTCAGTTAACATCATGCCATAGACATCATTTCGAGATGCAGATTTGATGGCCTGGTACTCATCTGCTATGGTTTGTACTGTCTGTATACCTTGTTTTGGTGCCCTGGGTAAAAAAGCATTGGCTTCGTTTAATCTGTTAACCAAACTTTTATAAGCAGGGCCATTTGCTGTGGCATCGAGGGCTAAAGTATCAGTTAATTCACCAAGGTCAGGACTTTGTTTTTTAACAATGGCAGCATACTGTGTTAGAAGGGATGCGTTGGTAATTGTTCCGGTATTAAGATGTTTGCCTAATTTATCAACTGCAGTACGTGCTTCGATAGCAGACTTTTCAAGTTGTAATCGCCAGGTTTCTTCATCAGATGTACAAGCAAGTAAAACGAGGCTTATCAGAATAAACATCGTAGAGTTTTTGAAAGTAACCCATTTAATTATCATAACAAAAATTTTAATCTCATATTAAACCCGATGCTAAATTATAGTGTTTTAAATTATCACAATTTGCACAACATATCGACACAAAGGCATATTATTTTTTTCTAATTCCTTCAAATAAACCATATGTCCACGGTCGCATAGCAAGCACCATTGTGACACCAAATCGTTGATCTATTGGTAAGCCGGCATCATCGTTATTAAACTCATTTAATTCTTTAACAAGATGATCCATTTTCCGGTGAAACATTAATTGGCTAGTATTTGAAAGCATTGCATTAAAAACAATTAATTTCTCATTTTCTTTTTTAAATTGTGAATTAAAAAAATCAACCTGGAGTTTTTCTAAAAAGAAACGTTGAATCGGTCCATTATCACGCCATTTAAAATTAGGTGCAACTAAAAGCTTAACATTATTTTTGGGTAGTAATTCAATCAATTTTAACTTATCAAGTTTTGTTAAATAACCAATACATTGAGGCTCGGTGAAGTTGAAGTATTCAATGATGTTTGCTTTGCTCCATTTATTTAAGATACAAACAGCAACCAGTAATAACCCAACGTCATTCGCAATTTCATGCTCTTGTTGTTCGGTTAACTCACTTAAATGAATGGTATTTTGTTCTATCATTAACTGCACCAGATCGGATATTTCAATGTTAAGCATATGACAAACGTCTTCAAATCGTTGTAGTGTAAAGTTTTGCTCAGAAAATAGCCGTTTCACACTCGCCTCAGACAACGATAAATAATGTGCAACATCAGCATAAGTCTTACTATGGGATTTAAGAGACTGTTTCAAAGCATCGATCAGTAAAGAATATTGTGACATGAAAAATTTCCAATAATTTCTGTTAAAGTTGCACTATACAATACTTTCAGGTGTAGTATATGAAACCTATGGCTTAATAGTAGTATTTTTCGATACAAATGGCTAATCTTCTTGTAACTTATATTAGCGCGGAGTACAAAAAAGAATAATGAGCAAAATAACAAAAATAGCGGGTTTCTTTCCTTATGTAACAATTGTGTTTTTAAATGCCTTTGTTGATTTAGGGCATAAAATTGTTATTCAAAATACCATATTTAAAATTTATGACGGTGAAACGCAGATTATTTTAACCGCAATTGTAAATGGCTTGATTCTCTTACCTTTCATATTATTATTTAGTCCATCGGGTTACCTTGCTGATAAATATCAAAAACCAGTCGTTATGCGAATAAGTGCATTAGTTGCAATTGTTATAACTGTGATGATTACATTTTCATATTATCAAGGTTGGTTTATTGTTTCGTTTGCTTTGACATTTTTACTGGCAATTCAAAGCACATTTTATTCACCTGCGAAATACGGCTACATTAAAGAATTGGTAGGTAAAGAACGACTGGCATCTATGAATGCCATTGTTCAGTCAGTTACGATTGTTGCGATATTATCCGGTATTTTTATTTTCTCAATTTTGTTTGAAAATAGTCTAGTAGATCAAAATTACCAAAACGTATCAGAATTAATCAGTATTATTGCACCAATTGGATGGTTACTGGTGCTCTTTTCAGTGGTAGAAGCAGTTATTGCTTTTAAAATTCCTGTACTTGAAAAAACAATTAGCAGCTCGACCGATATAAAACAGTTTAACGTTTTAAAATATTGTAAAGCCGAATATTTAAAAACAAATTTACGGGTATTATGGAATGATCAGAATATCTGGCTTTCCATAGTTGGTTTATCTATTTTCTGGGGAATTAGCCAGGTTGTACTGGCATCCTTTCCTGCCTTGGCAAAACAAGTATTATTAAATAATAACACCGTTGTAATTCAGGGGATCCTCGCAATTTCAGGAATTGGTATTGTTATCGGCTCTACAATTGCGGGTAGTAAATCAAAACATTATATTGAAACGGGTTTTGTTGCAGTTGGTGCTCTTGGTCTGGTCGTGAGTATATTCCTGATTACACAATTTGACTCAGTATTGATGATGAGTCTGGATGTTCTTATGTTTGGTATATTCGGTGGTTTATTTATTGTTCCATTGAATGCCATGATTCAGTTTAATGCAGACGATGATCAATTAGGTACCGTACTGGCAGGAAATAACTGGGTTCAAAATATTGTAATGTTTAGTTTTTTGGTGATAACCGTGATGGTTGCATCGTTCGGTATTAGTACTCTTGGATTATTTTATTTTGTAACTTTCATCACTTTATTAGGCGCTTTATACACGGTTTACCGTTTACCGCATTCGTTAATCCGAATAGTGATCGCTACAGTATTATCAGGACGATATAAAGTTCATGTACAAGGGTTTAATAATCTACCCGGTCGAGGAGCGGTACTTATGTTGGGTAATCATGTTAGTTTTATTGATTTTGCAATGATTCAGATTGCTTGCCCGCGTAGAGTTCGTTTTGTTATCCATAAAAACTATTACGACCATTGGTATATTAGATGGTTCCTGGACATTGTGGGTGTGATACCAATTACCAGCGGTGCCAGTATTGATGCTTTAAAGAGAGTTAATGAGTTATTAAAAGCCGGTAAAGTTGTGTGTTTATTCCCGGAAGGCGCCATCAGTCGCAATGGGCAATTAGGTGATTTTAAACATGGCTTCGAAAAAACAGTAGCTGGAGTAAAGGGTGTTATTTTACCATTTTATCTTCGTGGTTTATGGGGCACTCTGTTCTCGCATTCAAGTCGATTGATGAAATCAAAACCGGTTAATGGTATGCGTCGTGATGTGATTGTTGCTTTTGGCAAACCTTTGGCAATAACCAGCAAAGCCGATGTGGTTAAACGTCGGGTATTTGATTTATCAATAACAGCATGGCAGCGTTACACTGAAACACTGGATCCAATTCCTTTAGCCTGGATGAGAACAGTCAAAAAAAATCCGAAATACAAATGTATGGCTGACATACTGGGTGGCGTTGAATTTAATGCGCAAAAAGCATTAAC
Source organism: Thiohalomonadales bacterium (assembly GCA_048060815.1). GTDB lineage: Bacteria > Pseudomonadota > Gammaproteobacteria > UBA6429 > Thiohalophilaceae > CAYQUC01. The sequence continues at coordinate 9,585 of JBGMQW010000110.1, forward strand.
CTCGAGCATTGTATTTTCACAATTAATTAAAAAACGAAGTCCGGAACAGAATATTGGTTTATTACTCCCCGCCAGTAGTGCTGGTATGTTAATTAATATGTCGGTAATGTTATTAGGTAAAACGGTTGCTAATTTAAATTATACTGCCAGTATTCAATCCTTATTAGGGGCAATAAAACAGGCTGAAATTAAGACTATTTATACTTCAACAGGATTTGTAAAAAAACTTTTGGATCGTGGTATCGACATCGAAGTATTATTTAAAAATGTCACTGTATATTATTTAGAAGATCTAAAAGAACAAATCAGTATAACTAAAAAAATAACGACATTACTAATGGTAAAACTATTTCCTGCCGGGATATTGCAGTTACTATTTGGTAAAAGAGTTAGTATCACCAGCCCCGCAGCAATACTATTTTCAAGTGGTAGTGAAGGCGCTCCAAAAGGTGTTGTGCTGAGCCATCAAAATTTAATGGGAAATATAAAACAAGTCACTGATGTTATGGACTTACGAGAAAAAGATAGCATCATGGGTAGCTTGCCGCAATTTCATGCATTTGGATTAACTATAACAGGCTTATTACCGTTAATTGAAGCAGTACCCGTGATTTTCCATCCGGATCCAACGGATGTGGTTAATATTGGAAAAGCAATTTCAAAAAATAATATAACGATTATGTTTGGTACTTCAGCTTTTTTAAGATTATATGCCAGAAACAAACGAGTATTGCCCTTAATGCTTGAATCAATTCGCTTAGTAGTCTCGGGTGCAGAAAGATTAAATGAATTAGTAAAAACCAGTTTTACCACAAAATTTAATAAACCAATTTATGAAGGTTATGGTACTACAGAAACAACGCCCGTCGCCGGTGTAAACATTCCTGATCGCCTGGAACAAAGTGTATGGCGTGTACAAACCGGTAGCAAAGCTGGAACAGTTGGTCTTCCAGTACCCGGCAGTAGTTTCCGAATTGTTGATCCGCAATCAATGGATGAGTTAGCAGTCCAGGAGGATGGTTTAATTCTTATTGGTGGAACACAAGTGATGTCAGGCTATTTAAATGATCCGGATAAAACCAGCGAAGTGATTGTCGAGCTCGATGAACAACGCTGGTATAAAACCGGTGATAAAGGTCATGTTGATAAAGATGGCTTTTTAACGATTGTTGACCGTTATTCACGTTTTGCAAAAATAGCGGGTGAAATGATCAGTCTTGGTGCAATTGAAGACACAATTAATAATGCCACACCTGATGCTATTGAAGTAATATCAACTGCTTTACCGGATGATAAAAAAGGCGAAAAGGTAGTTTTACTATACTCTGGTGATATTGAACAAGATGAATTAAAAAAAATTATCGGTGAACAAAATTTAATTCCAATAATGATTCCTGACACTTATATAAAAGTCGAAACCTTACCAAAATTGGGAACAGGTAAAAGTGATTTTAATAAAGCAAAAGCAATTGCACTAGGAACTTTAAATGTGTGTCTACGAACAGATTAGTACTGTAACCATCGGCTTCGAAAGTGGTGTAGCCTGTTCAAGACACGCAAAACATTGCCATCCCTGGCCGCTCGAGTGCCGCGTCCTGCGGCACACGGTCTTGAACAGGCTACACCACTTCCAAATCCTTACCTTTTGACTCGCAACAAACTTAATGGTGAGACTCGACACTGATATTAAAAAAACTCAACGGATATCCAGAAATGCTACTGAGTTAGTATAAAAAAAGATTCAAATCTCTGAAATAATTACTTTAAGAGAACTCAAGTGAGGACATGGAATTGGGATAGCCTTATCAAGACCGTGTGCCGCAGGACGTGGCACTCGAGCGAGCCATGGATGGCAATCTTTTGCGTGTCTTGATAAGGCTATCGCGATTTCGTGGCCGGATTTAAACTATTATCTGCTCATCTAAAACTCAGGCTAACCATCGATGACTAATTAGTGTTATCTCATAAGAGTTTGATTTAGATCGATATTTTGTGGGGATTCGTTAGGGGCTGGGGTGTAGGATTATTATCCGTTATCAGCAATTTTAATTTCACCCAAACATTATTCAACATTTGAGCTTGAGCAGGAGCTTTAGGATGAATACCATCTGCTTGCATTAATTCTGTTTTTTCATCAACATTAGCAAGAATGCTTGGTACTAACGGAATATTAAAATCTTTAGCAGTTTGCTGAAAAACGGCCATAAATTTTT
>JBGMQW010000111.1:0-11774 GCA_048060815.1 Thiohalomonadales bacterium
CAATACCGGGATATAAAGAAGCAAACTTCGGGTGGCCATCAAAAGAAGTTTTAAAAAAATTATGGCTGGATGATAGACCCGAAGTCATTTATGTTGCGACTGAAGGACCATTAGGCTGGTATGCCATAAAGGAGGGGAATGCTCAAGGGATTCCCGTAATTAGTGGTTTTCACACCAACTTTCATTCCTACAGTCAGCATTACAATCTGGGATTTATGGAAAAGCTGGTTAAACGGTATCTGGTTGCACTTCATAATAACAGTAAAACTACAATAGTACCGACTCACGAACAGAAATTGAAAATTGAAGCAATGGGTGTGCATGATGTTGCTGTGATGGGGCGTGGTGTTGATACTAGATTTTTTTCACCCGAAAAAAGAAATCAGGCATTACGAATGCAATGGGGCGTAAAATGTAATGATACGGTTATGATTTACGTTGGACGAATCGCTGAAGAAAAAAATATTGAATTAACCATACAATCCTATTTTTTGTTACTAAAAATAGATCCTGCCATTAAGTTTGTTCTGGTTGGTGATGGACCATTAAAAACTAAATTAAGAAAAAAATATCCTGAGTTTATTTTTGCAGGAATGAAAACGGGTGAAGCCCTGGCTCAATATTATGCTTCAGCTGATATATTTATTTTTTCAAGTATTACTGAAACATTCGGTAATGTGATTCTGGAAGCTATGGCGAGTGGTCTGGGCGTTATAGCGTATGATTATGCTGCCGGACGTTTGCATATTACTTCTGGTGAGAACGGATTTCTGGCACGGTTTAATGATTCAGATGAATTTTTACATAAAATAAAATCACTGGTGAATAATGCTGTGTTATTAAAAAAAATACAGATTAATGCCAGAAAACATGCTTTACAAAATAACTGGCCAGCAGTTGTGGAGCAATTTGAAAATATACTATATTCTTTTTGCGCAGGTTATCTGGTTGGCCGGAGACAAGATGAAATTACTTTAGATAAAGACCAATATATCGAAAGTAAATATATGTGAAAATAATACATATATTATTTTAGCCGTCATAATTTAGTCATAAAAACTTCATATTCATTATTTAAAATATAATTATTCATCGTGAGGTAACGTTAATATTTAGGTATGTGGAATTTATATGAAAGTTACAGTTTTTGGAATTGGTTATGTTGGTTTAGTTCAGGCTGCTGTTCTTGCAAATGCAGGTTATGATGTTGTTTGCGTTGATATAGACAAAAATAGAATAGAAAATCTGAAAAAAGGTATTGTAACAATCTATGAGCCTGGTTTAAGCAATATTGTAGAACAAAACTATAAAGCTGGGCGGTTACATTTCACTACTGATGTTGAAGAAGGTGTCAAGCATGGTGTGTTTCAGTACATAGCTGTAGGCACACCACCCAAGGAAGATGGATCTGCTGATCTACAATATGTTCTTGCAGTTGCAACTAACATCGCTAAATATATGCAACAGGATACAATAATTATTAATAAAAGTACGGTTCCTGTAGGTACAGCAGATAAAGTTAAAAAATGTATTACGGAAGTGTTAGCAGAACGTAAAAAGGAAATCAATTTTAATGTCGTTTCAAATCCTGAATTTTTAAGAGAAGGTACAGCTATTTCAGATTGTAATAAACCGGATAGAATTATTATTGGAACTGATAATGATGAAGTAGCAAACAAAATGCGTGAACTTTATGCTCCATTTAATCATAACCATGATCGAATAATTATCATGGACATACGCAGTGCTGAATTAACAAAATATGCATCTAATTGCATGTTAGCAACTAAAATCAGTTTTATGAATGAATTATCCAATATTGCAGAGCGTGTTGATGCTGATATTGAAGCGGTAAGAAGAGGTATTGGTTCTGACAGTCGAATAGGATACAACTATATTTATCCAGGTTGTGGTTATGGTGGTTCTTGTTTTCCAAAGGATATACAAGCGCTGATACAAACTGCAGATGGTATAAATTATAATACAATACTTTTAAAAGCTGTTCATGAAGTAAATATAAAACAAAAAGAACTACTTTTTAATAAAATACATAATCATTTTGATGGAAATGTTAAAGGAAAAATATTTGCTATCTGGGGATTAAGCTTTAAACCTGATACTGATGATATGCGTGAAGCATCAAGTAGAATATTAATGGAGTCTCTGTGGAAAGCTGGTGCCGTTGTTCAAGCATTTGATCCAGAAGCAATGTTAGAATGTCAAAATATATATGGTTTGAAAAATGAATTAAAGTTAATGGGCACTCAAGAAGCCGCATTACAAGGTGCGGATGCTCTAATTATAGTTACTGAATGGAAACAATTTCGAGTACCTGACTTTGAACTGCTTAAAAATTCATTAGCTGAAGCATTAATTTTTGATGGTCGAAATCTTTACGACCCAGGCAGACTTGAGGCTCAAGGATTTACTTATTACTCAATTGGCAGAAGTTTAAATTAATTACTTATTTTGCTCGATTAAAAAGAGTCCCGGTTAAGGTAATGTTACATTTTTATGTATATATAACCCATTTTTTGAAGTTTATATATTGTCACATTTCCATCTTGCGATAAAACGTTTACCCCGTTAATTAACATTTTTTTATTAACGTTATTATTTCGTAACGCATTGTGACACAAACCAATATCTACATTATTCTGTAAAATATTTTTGACAATTCCAACACTTGTATTATTATCTCTTAGCATTAATTGTACAGCTTTACCATTTATAACAATTTTAATTTTTACATTCTTACCTAATTCAGTCCTGATATTTTTTACGCTATTTTTTAAATGATTAAGTTTAAAAGTATCATTTAAGTGAAGCACTATTTTAATATTTTCATCAGCATAAATAATGTAAGATTGAAAAAATAATAATAAGAATAGTGATATATATTTTAACATTTGATTACCTACTAATTATTTAGTTTATTAAAACACCACATTGAACGTCTGGAGGTTGACATAATAGAATCTAATATATTATTCATCGGGTTTGATGTCCATAAAAATGTATTGTTATTGCGCTTAATGAGCTTAAATTACGCAGCTGAACGCTTTCTAAGCCGATGGTTACAGTAGTAATCTGTTCGTAGACACACATATTAAAGCTTCACCAATATATCCGTATAAGAGACAGCCTGTTGGGTGAAGACGCTGTGGAATCCAGGATCATCAATAATTCATTGACCGGTTTTTGGTCAATGAATTATTTTTACATATCATAGTATTTACGTATGTTTTTTGATTATTAAAGAGCCTTAACTGGTAAACACATGTTAACACTGTGAAGTTTTTCGAGAGGGAACGGATTTAAACTACAAATTCATTCCGAACATAATGCGATGCCCATCTGGTTTTTCTACACTAAACTCTCTCATATTCCATGGTTTAGTTTCTATTTTACCAAGAGTGGGTATTTCTCTTGATTTATATTCATTATATAAAGTATCTATTTCATCCACATTGACATAAACGTAATAATTATGATTTCCTGTCTCGTAGGCTGGTACAGTATCAGGACAATGCCCTAGCATAATACTATAACAATCTCTTGAAAGAAAAGACCAACCTTCCACTTCAGAATCTAATTTTAACCCTAATTTTTCAATATAGAATTTTGTTGATTTTTTTAGATCGTTAACTGCTAATACACATCTGACATGATTTAATTTTGGCATTATAATCGTTCTACTTTCTCTTTTAGCTTTAAAAGCTTTTCATGTGTAATATCCATAAGGAATTCCTTGTTAGCCTCATACTTATTTTAAGGAATTTCATGGTAATATCTAATAATTTTAAATCTTTCATCCTCCGAAGGTGCCTGAAAATATTGCGTGATGGCATCAAAATCTGCTAATGAAATAGTAATTTCAATTATTGTACTGCATTACACAAAAGCCATTCCCAAATGGATCAGCACAAAAAGCGGCGGATCCCCAATCACCGTTCTTTTCGTCTTCTTTTACACCACCTAATTCTACAACTAACGCAACACACTTATCCAGGTCAGAAACATGCACATCCAAATGAATTGGCGTCCAATGCCGTTCATAGTTTCGAGTCGCTTTCTCGTTAATTAATGGATTTGTACCAGCTTCATTTTCAGATAAATATATTGTCAAACCGTCCGCCAGTAGCTCTGTGTATTGTCCTTTTTTTTGTACTAATTCAAAACCAAGCGCTTTTGTATAGAACTGAATTGCTTTATCCATTTCTAAAATATCAATACAAACTGATACCTTTGCCATCTACAACCTCCACTATTTATTTAAATAAATTCTGTGTTTTTATAATATTCTTATTTGTTGACACGAGATCCTCTCATAAATGTCAAATGTATTTCATTTTAAGACTTAAAGCGAAATCTAGGTAGGCTGATATTATAATAAATAGCCAACAGCCGTAATATAAATATACTTAGTCCCGAAATAATTGCTGCCTCCGTAATCTCCTGGTTGAGATATATGAGTCCAATAAATAGCAAAGAGCCAAACCACGATACTGTCGCATAAAGCGGGCTTTGAAATACTACAGGTGTTTCATTACAGAGTAGATCACGAAAAATACCTCCTACAACTCCTGTCATTACGCCCATAAAACTCGCAATAAGAGGGGGTACTCCAACCATAAGTGAAACCAAAGTTCCTGCAATGCCAAATGTCGCTAATCCCGCGGCATCAGCAATTAAAAAATATTTGGGTGAAACAACCATCAGTCTGGCCGTTATAAAAATAATGACTGCACTACCAAGCGACGCAATAAAAAATGTTTGATCATGGATCCAGAATACATCTCGATCAAGAAGCATATCACGCAATGAACCACCTCCTAATCCGGTGGCAATAGCAATGATAATTACACCAAATAAATCATACTGTTTAAAGCCAGCTTTAAGAACACCTGAAGCTGACGAAACAATTACTGCAAGTAATGTTATCCAGTATAAATTCTCTGAAAGTGATGGTGTAGGATCTAATATCATATTATTAACTATGTTCAATAAACGGATTTTCGAAATCTGCCTGGAATGATTCGTTATGTTTGATTATTAACATTTCCTTTTACCATTACAAGTACTAAAGTGCTCCACCAACGTCCTTGAAAGAATTTATTATTTGTCAATTCAGATTCTATTTGCATACCAAGCTTTTCACACAATTTTATTGCTGCTTTATTTTCTGAAATTGTTTCCGCATAGATTCGATGAACATTTAGTTCTGAGAATGCGTAGTTTATAATTTTTTTTGATGCTTCATAAGCATATCCGGAAGCCTGGTATTGTCTACCTAACTCACAGCCTACTGAGGCATTAGTTTTTCCCTCAATTCTTATTCCACAAGAACCAATTAATTTTCCATCTTTTGTCGTAATTGCAAGTTGATACTTTGTTCTGGGTTGTTCTTGTGATTCAGTAATAAACATTTCAAGTAACGATTTGGATTTGTTTTTCGTTACATCATTTTCATTATAGAAACGCTTAAATTTTTTATCATTTCTTAATTTGAGATATGATTGTAAATCTTCTTTTAGAAAATTCCTCAGAGTAAGCCTATTTGTTTCTAGTTTAAGCATTATGTTATCTGCTTGATTTCCATATTAAATATTAATATAAATTATAAGGCAATTTAATGATATGCACAATTTTTAACCTCAATGATTAGCTCCTGTGAGGTGCATAAAATACAATTACACCTGATTCTGTTCATAACACAATTCTATGAAACCTTTTAGATCGACAAAACGTTTTATATATAAGCGGTCGAAATTAATTAGGAGGGGTATGTTATGTACAAATATAAATATGTGTTAACCGCTATAATAGGGCTTGGCATTCTGATTGGATTATCTGCTTGTGGTGGTAATAGTAACCCAACAACAGCAAACATTACTTCTGCAACCACTGGACCAATTACTGCCTTTGGAAGCTTGTATGTTAATGGTGTTGAATATAATACAGATAATGCCAACATATATTTCGAAGATAAACTTGCGAGTGAGTCTGCGTTAAAAGTTGGTATGGTTGTCACAATACAAAAAACCAGTAACAATCAGGCATCTAGTGTTTATTATAGTGATGAAGTGAAAGGTATAGTTTTAGCCAACAACATTCCTTCAGGATCAACGACGGGTGAGCTGGATGTAATGGGTCAGAAGGTCACTGTTAATGACGGTACTATTTTTGAAAGTTACGTAACGGGCATCACTGATGTTAGCATGATTCAACAAGGTAATGTAGTAGAAGTAAGTGGTTATTCTAGCGGTAAAGGACTAATTACGGCAACACGCCTGGAAGTGAAATCAGAAAAGTTTATAGCAGGTACTGATGAGCTTGAAGTAAAAGGTATTGTCGAAAATTACGATGGAGTTAATTTTACCTTTAATATTGGAAATCTGGAAATATACTATAAGGATGCTGTCTTGGAATATTTACCTAATGGTATAAAAGACGGTTTGTATGTTGAAGCAAAAAGTACCAAAGGACTAAATGCAAGTATGCAATTAATTGCGTCTAACGTTGAAATGAAAAATCAAGGGTCAAAAGGATATCACGGTGATGAAGATGAGGAATATGAAGTACGAGGACTTATTATAGAAATAAGTGATACGTCGCTCACTGTGAATGGTCAGGTAATAAAAATAGATGATAAAACCGAGTTTTCAGATGCGGATCGCAGTGTGTTTGTAGTAGGAACTTTGGTAGAAGTAGAAGGTCGCTTTAATGCAAACAAGGAGCTGGTAGCGAAAAAAGTGGAATTTGAAGATTCTCATTACGGGAATTCTATAGAACTAAAGGGAACCGTTGCAACTGTTAATGCTACTGACACCAATATTGGTAAAATCACTCTTGATGATGGAATTACAATTATAATGGTAAATAATAATACTGTTATGTATGGAGGTTTATTAAATCTGAAAGATTTAAAAAGTGGTGATTATATTGAGGTAAAAGCCATTGCTAATGGAGACAATCCTGTTACCTATACGGCATTAAAAATAAAACGTAAAACAAATACGTCATTAATGCCATAATATAAATCACGGTACTATACTGTATGTAACTTAAATGTCAGGTTCTCGGAAAGAATCTGACATTTTTTAGTAAGTGCAAAAAGTAATAATAAATGTATTAATTAGCACTAATTATTTATTTTTTGGGCACTTACATTCTTTAACCGCAATTTTTAACTCGCTGACGTATTCTTTAAGAGCATTATCCATAATTGGTTTACTTTTATCTTGAAAGTATTTTGAAAACTCAACTAAGGCTAGTTTTGAAGCTTGAATATCTTTTTGACCAATTTCAGATGTATAAAATGAAATTAGCTTATCTAACTCACTATCAGAAAATTTGGCTCCATAGAATTTAGCCCATACTTCAACGATCTCTTGTGCAATCCAGTTTCCTTGAATCTTACTTATAAATTTAGTAAATGCTATCTCAAAACTCTCTTTTAGCTTTTTATCAGGATTGATCTGAATCAATATTTGATCGATCATTTCCTTAGCTTGTTTCTCTCCTGCAATTTTACCCATATCTAATTGTTGTTGCCACATTTCTAGTAGCCCCTGGGTTTTCATTAAGGTAGCTATTTTTTCGGTTCGCTCATTTGCAAAACTTGACATTGAAATAAAAAAAAGTAAATAAAATATTATTTTACGCATGATAATTTCCTTCTGAGTTAGACTTATAATCATTAATTACCAATTATTTCATATTGACTCGGAGAAACTCCTATTGGCTCAGGAAAACCGCTACCAAGAACTTTCATATTGTCGCTATTTATTCCATCTGCATTATCAAAACCAATATTTACAACATCTGTATAACTATCGTATGAATCCCAAACGACTATATTTATATATTTTTCTTTATGATTTTCATTAACTGATTTGTAGAAAGTTGAACTGACAAAGCCTTTTTGCTTACGGAAATAATCTACATATATTTCTCTTGCCTCTATCGCCTTGTCTTCCATACCTTTTGGTACATCGATAATATTAATTATGCTTATTTCTTTCATACGAATACAACCCTATTTTGTAATTGATTATACTTAATCTTTATGAACATTTAATTATTTGAGAAGTTTTCTAAGGAGCTTAGAAAATATTTGATTGTATGCACTATACAAATATATATCCAATGGCTTATTGCTGTCAATATATAATCCTCCCATTAATAACTTCTATTTTTAATTATAAAAATACCAAAGTAATCAATCATATTACGTTTAGTTATCGTGCATAAAAATTGCTTTGTGTTTTGGGCTAGGTAGAATATTTTTTTAGAGTTTCTTACCATTAATCATAGACCAATGATATGGTTGTAATTCTCGAATAGGTTTAAAAATTAATTTATTTTTAATATTTGTTACAGCAACTTTTACGTCACCACCCCAATGTACGATCCTTTCTTGACAAATTCCACATGGAGATAATATTATAAATTCTGATTTTTCATTTTCTCTATAGATACAAAGAGAATGTGTTACAATCTCATTAAGTTTATGTGCTTCAAGATAGGAACCAACTTCCATACAAAGTGATAAAGCATCATTTTTTGTATCAGGAGCAATACTTGTAAGTATTTTTCCTGAATTTGTTCTAACTGATGCAGCTCCGCCCCACCCAGATGGATAGCGGTTTTCAATTAAAATAACGGCTGATTCATATAACAGAGTTTCGATACTCATGAAATTCCTTTTTTTACTTTAATGCTCATTAGACATTTACCAGTTAAACTTGAGAAGGATCTGTTTTCTTGAGAAAATCATCTGAAAGTTTATTAAGTAAAGTTTCGTTCGCCAAGCCTTCACCTCTAATAGTCAATAATTGTGAAAATGCTTTTGATCTACTATGACCATCAAATAATATTACCATTTGTTTATCTTTATTTATTACTAATTTATACAAATATGTGTATGTTTCTTGTGAATTTATTTTTTATAATACCTTCATATTCAGATAATGCATTATTACAAAATAGTTCAATAGCATTCTCTTTTATTTCCTTAAATATTTTCCAGTCAGACTCTTTCATAATTTTTTCATTGGCCAGCTTTTGGCCGGTTAAAATTAGACAATGTTGATTTGTGTATTATTCATCGCAAGTCACTGTGTATAGTTTATTAATTAAACATTCTGCAATTTAGATTTGATTTTTAATAAGCGTAAATGAAAAATAATAAATTGTAAAGCACACTTGACATTGCAGTTCTTTTATTCATACAATATGTAAACTACCCTTTACATTAATGGAGCTGATTATGACTTACTCAACTTATCACAAACAATTAACATACATAACCAAGATAAGCATTGGTTTAATAATTACTGCGCTCGTAGTAGTTTTAACACTGCTTAGCCCTTCTTTTCAATTACCATACTCATTTGATTGGTTGTTAATACTATTTTGTACCGGATTTTTTGTATTAATATTTCCATTCACTTACCTGATTTATTTAAAAATGGATGAACTACAAAAAAAATTACATGATCACGCCAGTGTCTTTTCTTTAATGCTAATAGTTTCAGTAGCAGGAATTGTTGGTGTATTGCAAGCTAACAACATTATTCCGTTATTTAATCAAGTTTGGTTTTTCGTTTCTGGTATTGCAGTCTGGGGTTTATCCCTTTCTTTTAGTGATCAACTTTATAAATAGTAACGAGGGGCTTCAACAATGAACGCTACTACAAAAACCATTCTAGTAACAGGTGCGGCTGGCTATATGGCATCATGGATTGTCAAACAACTTATTGAATTAGGTCATAAAGTACATGGCACAGTTCGTAACCATAATGATGAGGTAAAAATAAATCATTTATTTAAGCAAACATCTTATGCACGAGACAGATTAACATTGTTTGAATCGAATTTATTAGTTGACGGCAGTTTTGATGAAGCCACGAAAGTATGTTACTAATAATATTAACTACCCAATAAACTTTGATAACGATAGAAGCATATCACAATTAGGGATGTATTATGTTTCGACTGAAAAAACGTTGAATGACCATGTAGAACAGCTAGTGAAAAATTGTTTAGTTTAAAATGAAAAATAACATAAAAATACTGAGGAAAGAGCGACAATTAACTCAACAACAACTGGCTAAATTACTGGGTGTAAGTAGACAAACTATTATTTCAATTGAATTGGGAAAGTATGATCCCAGCTTGCCGTTGGCATTTAAAATTTCTAAAATTTTAGAAAAATCTATAGAAAATATATTTATTTATTAAATTTAAAATACAGTGTATTTTGATCCCTTGAATTTTTTTGTTAGATTGAGGACAATTTTAAACTTCTTAACACATTGTTAGCTTTCATCCTCATTATTATAGGGGAACTTAGTGTGACCAAATCGAATTGCAAGAATAGATATAGCAAGTATCAATACTGCGCCTGAAAGACCAAGCATTCTTAAGGTATCTAAGTTCTTCATGTCAAGAATCATATAGCGCGCTAGTGCTACGATAGCGATATATAGTGGCATACGAACAGGTAGCTTTCCTGACTTGAGGTATATTGCAATCATTGCAAATACTTCAAGGTATATAAAAAGTAATAGAAGATCTGCTAGTGTCACATTCATAGCTTTGAACATTGATACAATTTCAAAGCCCATTGCTATGACAGTTGCGAAAGCAATAACAAATAATCCAATATCTTCAACTATTACTAAAGCTTTATATCCTAAATTTTTTAATTGGCTCATTTATGTATTCCTGATTTTTTGCATCCATCGAAGCTGTTGAAAAAGGTCGAAAAATTACTTTTTACCAGTTTTTCTAAATGTATGTTTTTCTTCTATTTTGTAAAAAAATAAACAAGACCTTAAAATAAATATATAGGGTTCTTTCGTTTATTTTAATAAAACCATCCAAAAAATGTATTCTACATGTTCACAGTTTCTCTAATAATTAAATTATAAAATCTAACCTTTTTCTATAGCATAAACGTTAATTAACTTGCTCATTTTTCATTGGTTGGGTTATTGGACAATGAATAATTTGTACGTGTTGAAGTACTTGTTATATTTTGTGAGCGGATAAACCTTTCAATCATATTATAAATTTCATCATGTAATTCTTGTCGAGATTTTTTACCTCCATCAATACAAACAAATTCTTCATTTTCCTCAGCTAGAATCTTAATTGCTTTTGGCCGACAAATTTGCATAAAACTAAAGTGAGTTGCATTAGAAATTTCTTGATACTTTATACTCTTGGAAAACATCTCAAATTTTGGTTTAAAGTGTGTATTTGGGGGTACATTTTCATCTAATTCAGCTCCAATAATAAGAATTGGTATTCTTATTTGATTCAGGGATTCATTTGTCATTGATTCAACAAATCCAGGAGCTATTGCAATACTAGCCTTTACCCGAACGTCTTTTTGAGACTGTGCAGCGTTTTGAAAAAATTCTTTATTAAAATATTTGAAAGTTGACTTAAAATACTTACAAGACTTATCTTCATTTGTAGAACAAAATAATAAATATTTTTTCATGTCTAATTTTGCACCAGCTATAGCTATAGAACTGTAGCCACCTAAGGAATACCCAACGACTAATATATTATTTGCTTAGCAAACTTTGAATCAATCTGTAACTTTTTTTCTAGGTATCAGAATACCATTGCATGATCAACAAGATATTTTTCGTCCTCTTTTATTATCACTAGTTCAGCGACAAATTCACCTTGTGCTTTGGTGAAATTTTGCTTCCATATTACAGCAACTGAATTAGGGCGTTTAAATGATGACA
>JBGMQW010000112.1:0-4251 GCA_048060815.1 Thiohalomonadales bacterium
CATACTTCTTCCGGAGCCATACGCTGGACGCTAAAATATTTTTTTAATTATATTAGAATTTATTATTACTTTTAATGTTGTGTATCACAATTATGAGCTAATTATTATGGTATTTATAAATCCTGACGGTTCTGAAATTAAATCATTTTTGCAAAATATAAAAACAATAGCTGTTCTGGGTTTATCACCAAAGGAAAATCGACCTAGTTTTCAAGTTGCGCAATCACTACAAAACTTTTCTTATACCATTATACCTGTTCGTAAAGCAGTGGATGAAGTATTGGGAGAGAAAGCTTATCCTGACCTTGAATCGCTTTTTCAAACAGCAAATATTAAAATTGATTTGTTGAATGTGTTCAAAGCATCAAAATATGTTGATGATATAGTCGATCAATGTATAACATTTAAGATACCCGGGATTTGGTTACAAGATGGTATAATAAACCATGATGCTGCTGTACGAGCAAAAAATGCAGGTATCTTCACAGTAATGGATCGCTGTATTTATCGCGATTATGTTAATTTATTATTATAAAAATTGTCACGATTAAATTAAAAAAGTTAAGTTACAAATCTGGTTTATATAACTTGTTGAGTGTTTCAATCACTTCAGGTGTGTCCCATAAAATTCCGGCATTAACACCATAATGAAATTCTCCATCTGGGCCAATTACAAAAGTTGAAGGAAAAGCAAACACATGCCATTTTACGGCTTGATCACCAGATTCATTAATTAATACCGGAAAATCAATATTGACTGATTTCATAAAGGTTTTAATCTTTTCAGGTTTTTCAGCATAATTAATTGAAATAATTTCAAAAGCTTTATTTTTCATTTTCGCTTGAAGACGATTTAACGATGGGATTTCTTCAAGACAGGGTTTACACCAGGTTGCCCAAAAATTTACTATTGTAATTTGATTTTTATAATTTGATTTAATAAAAACTTTTCCTGAAACATCTTTTAAATTTATCTTAAGTGGATGATTTTTTGCCTTATATTTTTTTAGACTACTATCTAATTGTGTTGACTTGTTGCTGGTTTTAAGCTTGACGGTTTTAGTGAATAAAGGCAAAGGGCTGGATTCTAATAATTTTAAACTTGCTGTTATTGTCGTTGGTAATGTTTTTAAATACTGTAGTGTTTCAGGAGTTTTGTCTTCGAGATAAAATATCGCAATGGCATTTTTCATCATCGTGGTATAAACCGAGGCATTGTTATTTTGTAGAAGAGATAACAACTCCTGTAATTGCCCTCTAGTATTACTTTTTTCACTTTGATACAACAATATCGGGATTGTTGTGTATTTTGTTATTTCAACGAATTCAGGTTTTTCACCTAATGTTGGTATTGCTTTGAATAAATTGGGTGAAAATAACACGGCACCAGTTAAATAGCGTTTTTTAGGCTGGCTTTTTTGCCATTCAAAAGCACCGCGTAACACGGGAATTGCATTATAAGATTCTGCTATTAAAATAACATTTTTATTGGTTTTTTGATGAATTTTTTTAATTAATTCGGCGACATATTTTCCGTTTAATGATCGGGTTGAGTTAACACCTTTTGGCTTAAACAAGTTATCCAGAATATTTACCATCCATACTTCGATACCATTGTCACTCAGACCTTGAGAAAACTCGTAAAACCGATCCTGATGTGGATAACCCGGTAATATCCATAGTGCAGCAGTGTTGGTATTATTAGCTTGTTTATTCGCTTTAAAATGTTGGTATGTAAATTCAATATTATTTGATAATTCAATTGTTTCTTCAGTATTTGATAATTTTTGAGTGGCGGCAGTACTTTGTGAACTATACAAACTGATCGAGATTACTGTAACCAACAACAATAGTAGATTTAACTTTGGATATTGTGAAAAATTAATCGTTTGAATCATTTATATACCTTCGCTGAGAATTAATAACGAAATTAAAAGTATTGTTGCATAATCTTGCGAGTATGAATCATAATCAGGATATGAACAGTAGTATTAACACACAAAAATTAGACTCATTATGCTGATGAAGTTCACAAAAATGCACGGTTTAGGAAATGATTTTGTCGTTATCGATACAATTAATCAAGCTGTGAGCTTAACAAATAGTCAAATCCGCTTTATCGCTAATCGCAATCTAGGAATTGGGTGTGATCAAGTATTGCTGGTGGGTTCGTCTACGCGTCCGGATGTTGATTTTAATTACCGTATATTTAATTCTGATGGTGGTGAAGTTGAGCAATGTGGTAACGGCGCACGGTGTTTTGCTTTATTCATAAAAGAGCAGGGTTTGTCGGATAAAGTCAGCTTTATTGTTGAAACATCGTCGGGCTTAATAAAACTGGATATACTTGAAGAAAGTTTGGTGACCGTTAATATGGGCACGCCTGTTTTTAAACCAGCACAAATACCATTTATTTCTGAAACGACAAGTGATCGATATATTATAAAAATCGATAATGATGAGCATGAAATTGGGGTGGTTTCGCTCGGAAACCCGCATGCAGTGGTGATAGTTGAAAATGTTGATACTGCCCCGGTGACAAGTTTGGGAGCAAAAATTGAAAAGGCGAAAGAATTTCCAAATAAAGTAAATGTCGGTTTCATGCAAATTCTGGATCGTAACAATATCAGGTTAAGGGTATTTGAACGGGCAGTTGGTGAAACTAAAGCTTGTGGCACTGGAGCTTGTGCAGCAGTAGTCATTGGAATACAACGCGATTTACTGGATAATGAAGTAAATGTCGAATTAACAGGTGGCAATTTAAAAATATCGTGGCAAGATGACGATCAAGCAGTTAAAATGACAGGGTCGGCAACTACTGTTTACGAGGGTCAAATAGAGTTATGACACAAGTTAATAAAAAGTCCTTAATGGAACGTGAATTTGAAAAAAGCGTTGTTAAGTATTTACAAAAAAATCCGGAATTTTTTAGTCGTGAGCCTGAATTGTTAGCTAACATGCTTCTAACGCATGAGAGTGGTTCAGCCATTTCACTTGTTGAACGACAAGTAGCGGTGCTTCGCCAACAAAAAGATGATCTAAAAAAACAACTTCATATTTTAATTCAAAATTCACGAGCCAATGAAGAATTGAGTAATAAAATTAATTCTCTGATTATAGCATTGCTTGGTGCATCAAATATAATTGAATTTCTGGATATCATTTCAAATCAATTACAAAAAGATTTTAAAGCAGATTCTGTTGTTTTACGATTATTCCAGTCGCAATTCAAAAACCTCCAGGGCAATTCTATTTTAAAAACTCGAGAAGAATTTGTTGATTGGAGTGAACCGGTACTAGGAGCTTTTGAAAAAGTCATTAAAGGACGCCAACCTGTTTGTGGTAATTTGAAAAAAGGACAACTGGACTCCTTGTTCGAAACACAAGCTGGCACAATCTCTTCCGCTGCGCTCATTCCGTTGATAGACAATAAGGAAACTCATATTTGCTATGGCATGTTAGCCATCGGCAGTAAAGATAGAAACCATTTTCATGCTGAAATGGGCACGCTGTTTCTTTCTCATCTTGGTGAAATTGTTTCTATTTTGCTTAAGAAGTATCGATAAGTCATATCCTGGTTAATTTTCCTCTGAAAAGTTGATTAATTATTAAACAATACTAAAATAAATGGAACCATGTTTCATTTTTGATCGTGTTTAGAGTATTGGATGTTAATGAGGAAAAGTGGATGCAAAATTATATAGATGATTTTATTTTGATGTTACGAATTGAACGTCAATTATCGAAAAATACCCTGGTTAGTTATCGACGTGATATTGAAGGAATAAAATTATTTTGTGAAAAAAATGAGTTATTTTGCTGGACAGATATTACTGAAAAACACGTTCAGTCCTATGTTGCTTCACGTTTCCGAAATGGCCTGACAGGTCGAAGTCTACAGCGAGCATTATCTTCAATTCGCATGTTTTATGATTATCTACTGTTTAATAATAAAGTTACTAATAATCCAGCAAAAAATATTCGTGCTCCTAAAACAGTTACAAAATTACCTGCTTATCTTGATGTTGATATGACGGAAAAATTGCTAAATCGCGAAAGTAAGGAAAGTTTAATTGTGCGCGATAAAGCAATGTTTGAGTTATTTTATTCTTCCGGCCTTCGTTTAACTGAATTAATTTCAATAAATTTAATTGACCTGGATATGGTCGAGGCAGAAATTAGAGTTACTGGTAAAGGTAATAAAACCAGAATTTTACCAGTTGGTAAGTATGCGATTAAGGCGATTTCTGA
>JBGMQW010000112.1:4351-11606 GCA_048060815.1 Thiohalomonadales bacterium
GAGGACATTTCAAGTACCCAGATATACACACATATTGATTTTCAGCATTTAGCCAGTGTCTATGACAAAGCACATCCTCGAGCTCGAAAAAATAAGTCTTAAATTGTTGTTTCTATTATTTTTTTAATTCTAGTTATTTACCATTAAAAACTAGGTATTCCTAAAGCTACACTGCTCTGGCTCCGATACTATATTTATAATAATTATAGTCATCAGGATGACGTGTGCATTCAGAAATTAATTCAGTTAAAAGTTATTCTAAATATTACCTGGGGGTAATTGGGTTACTGGTTGTTATCTTAATGATTACCAGCGGTTACTTTCGAATCAAAGATTTTCATAAATATCAAAAAAACATTGCAGAACGAGCCGTTACAGTGACTTCTAATGGTATTACGCAATTACTAATCGAACGAGTTAGACAGGTTAAATTATTAATTAGTGATCAAGTTGATTATATACGTCTCTATTCCGGAAATCCAAAAAGCTTATTTATTCGTGATAAATTAACCGATCAAATCGAAAATTATTTTCCCAACTATGTTGGTTTTGTTATTGAATCTCAAAAAAACAAACTTGTTGTCGAAGGATTAAATGAAAATATCGGTAAAACATGTATTGATAAAGCAAATGAAACTTTAACCAAAAAATTAGATATTGTTATGCATGCTGGTCCAAAAGATTTTCATTATGATATTGTTTCAAAATGGGGCAATAAAAAATCAGGTGGATTATTTATAATGAGCTTTAAAGTGGATGACATCGTTAATTTACTAAAATTTGCACAACCCCTGATGCATGAGCTAATTATTTCAAGTGAATATCAGAATGAAGTTTATATGACAGCGGAAGGCTCGCAGGATATATTACAACGTAATATTAATAAACTTATACCGGACGAAATAGAACGTATTATGGTGTCGTTACCTATTATAAAAACAAATTGGTTACTGCTTGATATTCGAACTGATAGTTTACTTGGTGATCATAATAAAAAGGTTGTTATTCAAACAATATTAGTAATTGCGTTGTTTTGTGTGTTACTTTTTACTGCGTTAAGAATTATTTTTATCGAAGAGAAAAAACGCAGTGTGATAGAAAAAAAATTACGTGATTCAAAAGATAATTTGATGATGGCAAATATTGAATTAAAGAAAGTTGCAGTTACCGATGCTGTTACCGGAATTTCAAGTCGACGAAGTTTTGATGAACGAATACAACAAGAAATTAGTCGAGCTCGACGTAATGAGGAACCACTAGCAGTGATCATGGCTGATATTGATCATTTTAAATTATATAATGATACTTTTGGTCACACAAAAGGTGATGAAGCACTTTATCAAGTTGCACAAGCCATCAAAAGTGTTTTAAAACGACCTACAGATTTTGTCGCACGTTATGGCGGTGAAGAATTTGTTATTTTATTAGTGAACACTCAGGAAAATGGAGCAAAAATCATTGCCGAGGATATCAGGAATACCGTACTAAATTTAAAAATACCCCATTCATCGGGTACTGAAGAATTTGTTACACTAAGCCTTGGTATTAGTGTCGATGATTCTTATTCAGAAGTTACACCGAAACTGCTGGTTGAACAGGCTGACAAAGCCTTGTATCACGCTAAGGATAAAGGCCGAAACCAGGTGAGTGTGTTTGAAGGACAGCAGAGCCAAATGAGCATTTTGTAATATAATTTTAACCGCCAAGACACCAAGAACACCAAAAAAAACAAAAAGAATAGATCTGTTATTTTTTACTCCCTCTCCCTGGGGAGAGGGCTGGGGTGAGGGGAAGGGGTTTAGTCATCTACAATACCTTATTAAATCCCCTCAACCTCCCCAGTCCATGGAGTAGTGGCAGTTAAAACGTTCGTAAATTTAAAAAGCCACTAAATACTGAATATTTTATTGAATATTCAGCCCATATCTGCTAAAAAGCTACAATGGATCCAGCTGACTTAAAAAATTTTGAAGATCTTCGTGTGCAGATTCTCGATGCCGCAGAAGAGCGTATGAGCGTCTACGGTTATGGAAAAACGACCATGGCCGAAATTGCCAAAGACAGTAACATGTCAGCTGCTAATCTATATCGTTATTTCAAAAATAAACAGGATATCGCCGCAGCATGTGCTGTTCGTTGCATGACGGAACAGCAAGATGCGATGCGTGAGCTGGTGCGTCAGGAATTTCCTGGTGCGGCAGAGAAATTACGCGCTTTTGTGCTGGAAGGACTCAAAAGAACACATGAGATGTATGTGGATCAACCAAGAATCAATGAGTTAGTTGAATTTATTACATCAGAGCGACAAGAATTAGTCTATCAAAAAATGCAAACACAACATGCATTAATTACCGAAATTCTTGTTCAAGGTAATCAAAGTGGTGAATTTGATATAGCTGATGTTGTTACTACTGCTCGAGCTGTTCAGAGCGCACTCGTTAAATTTAATGTCCCCATTTTTATGCCTTTATATCCGATAGATGAGTTTATTTCTATGGCTAACGAGGTGGTAGATTTGATGCTACTGGGTCTCCAGAAAAGAACATAACTATAAAACCTGAATGGGTAATGTAATAGATTCATTCTGGTGCATATTGGCTGAATATTGTATGAAATATTTACCATTAAATATTTAGGCAGTTAATAATACAAATAACTATTAAGGAATACGTAAATGAAAAATTTTGAAGCTAATTTTGGAAAATGGGTGCTGAAGTTTCGACTTCTAATTATACCGCTGGTGTTAATTTTAGTAGCGATAGCGGCTTCAGGTATGAAAAACTTATCGATGAGTACGAATTACCGGGTGTTTTTTAGCTCTGACAATCCACAATTATTAGCATTCGAAGCTTTGGAAGCCACCTATGCAAAAAATGATAACGTGTTATTTGTATTAACACCTAAAGACGGTAATGTATTTACACAAAAGACTCTGACGGCGGTTGAAGATTTAACAAAACGTGGATGGCAATTACCGTTTTCATTACGGGTCGATTCAATTTCAAATTTTCAGTATACCGAAGCTAAAGGCGATGATTTATTTGTACATGATTTAATTGAAGACAGTGTTAATTATACCAGTGAAGATTTAAAAC
This sequence comes from Thiohalomonadales bacterium, assembly GCA_048060815.1. Classification (GTDB taxonomy): domain Bacteria; phylum Pseudomonadota; class Gammaproteobacteria; order UBA6429; family Thiohalophilaceae; genus CAYQUC01. Next base: position 7,447 of record JBGMQW010000112.1, read on the forward strand.
GCGTAAAAGAAATTGCCATTAATGAACCATTATTATTAAATCGTTCTATAACTAAAAAAGCCGATGTTACTTCAGTCTCGGTTACCATTCAGCTTCCCGGTAAAAATGAATCAACAGAAACTCCCGAAGTAGTCGCTGCAGCCCGAGCAATGGCCGATGAAATTCGCAAGTTATATCCGCATCTAGAGGTTCGTCTAACAGGTATGGTGATGATGAATAACGCTTTTGCAGAAGCGTCAATGACCGATATTACAACACTGGTACCGTTGAGTTATTTGATAATGATAATTATGTTGGCGTTATTGATTCGAGATTACCACGGTAATGCGGCGAAATTTTTTGGTTTAGTTGCAGTTTTTGCCGGTGCGGTAGCATTAACCGCATCGGGTGTTATTCCAGTGATGGCAAGCGTCGCTATATTTGTTGCGTGGTTTCTGGGCTTATATTATTTTTTCCCGGGAACGATTACTACTTTGATGGTTATACTATTGTCAATTATGACCGCACTGGGTATTTTTGGGCATTTGGGAATATTAATGTCACCTCCTACCACGACCGCACCCATTATTATTTTAACGGTGGCAATTGCAAATTGTGTGCATATATTAGTGACCATGATGCACGAAATTCACAATGGTAGTACCAAAGATAATGCTATTATTGAAAGTTTACGTGTAAATATTCAACCAATATTTTTAGCGAGTGTAACAACTGCGATTGGTTTTTTGACCATGAATTTTTCAGAAGTACCACCATTTCAACACCTCGGAAATTTAGTTGCAATGGGTGTATTAATGTCATTGGTTTTATCATTAACATTTTTACCCGCAGTAATATCCTTTTTTCCCATTCGATCAAAAAGAACCACAAATGTTGATATGGCTATCATGGCAAAATTTGGTGATTTTGTTGTGAAAAATCGCCGTCAGTTATTTTATGGCATGATAGTGTTAATTGCTGTTACCGTATCATTCTTACCTAGAAATGATTTAAACGATGTGTTTGTCAATTATTTTGATGAAAGCATACAATTTAGATCAGATACTGATTACACAACCAAAAATTTAACTGGAATTTATCTTGCAGATTATTCAATTGAGTCTGGTGCACCCAATGGCATAAGTGACCCGGAATTCCTGCAACAAATGGAAGCATTTGCAAAATGGTATAAACAGGATCCCAACACTTTACATGTCAATACTATTACCGATGTGATGAAACGTTTAAATAAAAATTTACACGGTGATGATGAGAAGATGTATAAGTTACCTACGGAACATGATTTAGCCGCGCAGTATTTATTATTATATGAAATGTCATTACCGAGAGGTCTGGATTTAAACAACCAGATAAATATTGATAAATCGGCAACTCGATTTACCGTTACATTAAAGACCATGTCGAGTAATGATATTATTGCATTAACAACGGCGGCGGATGAATGGTTACAGAAAAATGCGCCAGCTATTAAAGTTGCTAATGCCAGTGGTCCAACAGTCATGTTTGCCAATATTGGTAGTCGAAATATTCGCAGCATGTTAATAGGGACTACTATTGCATTAGTATTAATATCATTAATCTTAATTCTTGCATTACGTTCCTTTAAAATTGGATTAATCAGTATGATTCCAAATTTAGTACCTGCTGCAATGGGCTTTGGTGTGTGGGGGTTATTCGTTGGCGAAGTAGGTCTGGCATTATCAGTTGTAACAACCATGACCCTGGGTATTGTGGTTGATGATACAGTACATTTTTTAAGTAAATATTTAAGGGCAAGACGTGAAAAGGGTTTATCTTCACCTGATGCCGTGCGTTATGCTTTTCGAACCGTTGGTATGGCATTAATAACAACATCTGTTATTCTGGTTTTTGGATTTATGGTATTGTCGTTGTCAAAATTTGAGTTAAATTCCAGTATGGGATTATTAACATCAGTTGTTATAGTATTTGCGTTATTAGCGGACTTATTATTTTTACCACCACTATTAATGAAAATGGATGGAGAAAAAAAATGAAAAATTCAAAACTATCTTTAATATTCTATTTAATATTTTTTACCAGTTTTAATGCTGTTGCCGAAACTGCTGAAGAAAAAGGATTGGCAATTGCAATTGAAGCCGATAAACGGGATACCGGTTGGAAAGATGTCAAGACAAAATCAGAGATGATCTTGCGTAATCGACATGGTCAGGAAACTACACGCAAGACACACGGTAAAAATCTGGAAGTGAAAGGTGATGGTGATAAAACATTGGTTGTCTTTGATAACCCACGGGACGTGAAGGGTACTGCATTTCTAACATGGTCGCATGCGCTAGAGTCAGATGATCAGTGGTTATTTTTACCGGCATTGAAAAGAGTCAAACGTATTTCATCATCAAATAAATCTGGTCCCTTTATGGGTAGTGAGTTTGCTTATGAAGATATATCGTCAAATGAAGTTGAAAAATACAAATACAAATACATTAAAAATGAAAAAATAAATAATCGAGATTCATTTGTAATCGAACGTTATCCTCAATATAAATATACAGGCTACACACGAATGATTACCTGGGTTGATGTTGAGATGTATCAACCAGTTAAAATAGAATTTTACGATTTAAAGAACTCATTGTTAAAAACATTAACCTATTATGACTATAAGCAATATTTAAATAAATATTGGCGTCCGGACCGAATGGAAGTCATAAACCATCAAACGGGTAAAAGCACGGTACTCAACTGGGAAAAATATGAATTTAATACTGGTTTAAAAGCACGTGATTTTGATCGAAACAGTCTTAAAAATGCTAGATAAGTAAAAAGTATACTTTTCATTAGTCAATATTATGAAATATAATTTTTTCAAACATACTACTGGTATAATTTTAGCAATATTTTTTAGTACACCAGTCCAGGCAGTAGAATGGTCAGGAAATGTAGCTGCTGAATATAGTGTATTTACTGAATCAGCAACAGATAACAGACAACATGGAAATAATTTATCTATTTCAGCTGAACCCGAATTTTATCATGAATGGCAAAATAACCAAAGTCTGTTAATTAAAGTTTTTGCCCGGTGGGATGAAGGAGATGATGAACGTAGTCATGGCGATATACGTGAGTTCGTATGGCAAAAAGTAGCTGAAAATTGGGAATTAAAAGTTGGTATTGGAAAAATCTACTGGGGGGTGACAGAATCTCAACACCTGGTGGATATTATTAATCAAACAGATCTTGTTGAAAGTATTGATGGTGAAGAAAAACTAGGGCAACCACTTATTAATTTAAGCTTAATTCAATCCTGGGGTATTATAGATATATTTGTATTGCCCGGATTTAGAGAACGTACCTTTCCTGGTGTTAATGGCCGTCCGAGAACTATCCCCTATGTAGATACCAGTCAGGCGGGTTACGAGTCTGACGACGAAGATAAACATATTGATTATGCTGTTCGCTGGTTTAATAATATTGATGAATGGGATATAGGATTTAGTGTATTCTCCGGCACTAGTCGTGATCCGCGTTATATTTTAGGTAGAAGTAATCAAGGTGAGCCCGTTTTTATTCCCTACTATGATTTAATCACGCAGTTAGGACTTGATGTTCAAGGAACATTTGATAGTTGGCTCTGGAAACTCGAATGGATTAATCGTAATGGGCAGGGTGAAACCTATAATGCTGCAACAGCAGGGCTTGAATATACTTTCTATGGAATTGTCGAAAGTGATATTGATATTGGACTGCTGGTAGAATATTTATATGATGAACGTGGATCCAGAGCTATAACACCATTTGAAAATGATGTTTTATTGGGTACTCGTATCACCTTTAATGATACACAAAGCACTGATCTACTAATAGGAACAATAACGGATTATCATAGATTAAGTACGTCACTGATTATTGAAACGAGCCGACGATTATCGAATAATTGGAAATTTAACGCTGAAGCACGATTCTTTAAACAAACAACAGATGCCGATCCTGGTAATGCGTTTAGAAATGATGATTATCTTCTGGTGGAATTAGAATATTATTTTTAATTTAAAATATTATGGTTAACTAGAATTAAACTATAATTTAGTATGGGAATTTTAAAAATAGACGATTTTTTAATTTTATTTTGTTACAACAAATCGATTTTCGTGAATTTATGATAAAATTAAGTAATTGAT
>JBGMQW010000113.1:0-11579 GCA_048060815.1 Thiohalomonadales bacterium
TCAGTTTAAGTAATTCATAACGTATCGTATCGAGTTCATCGTACGTCAGGTTTAACTTAACTGTTTGAGTAGCCGTGTTACTGTCAAATGCAGCTTGCATAGAAACTTGTCCTTGTCATTTCAAAACTTCTGTTATAGAAACAGTATCATAATTGGGTAAAATTCGTCAGTATTGGTTTGGATTTTTATGAGTAATAAATTTAGTATTATCAATAACTTAGTAAATTTATTCTAGCTCTGGAAAAAGCGAATGTTCGTTATGTCTTAGTGGGTGGTTGTGCCGTAGCTTTGGCATGGTGCCATTCGCGGTACAGTGGATCTTGATTTTGTTATTGCACTTGAATTATCACAGTATTCAGCGCTTGCATCTGCGATGAGCAAGATTGGAATGGTATCCCGTTTACCCGTTACTGCTGAAGAGGTTTTTAATTTTAGGGAGGAGTATATTAAAAATCGTAACCTGTTTTCCTGGGCTTTAAAATATAATATTTGAGACCATAACTACTACTTTCTGATTTATTACATATTTTAGTTTATGAATTTCCAAATATTAGTAACTTCTTTATCAGTATTTATCTTTTTAAATTCAACAAGCCCCCAAAATGGTGTTATTAGTTTCTTATATTCTGTATTTTTGTCTAAACTATATTTGTGAATTTGCATTACCCTCACATTTATTCCACCACCATACCATGATTCAATATTAATATTTGCATGTTCAATAATAGGGAGGTAATTCCACCATGACCCTGTTGATTTAATTGTAAATTTTAGATATGCCTCATAATTATTCCATGCTACTGTCTCGCCATTTGGTGATTTTATTAATTCACCTTTGTATTTTCTTAACATTACTTCCCTATCTACTAACCCATATGAATGTCCTTTTTTATATCCTCTAGCTCCTATTTGTAAAGGTGGTTTTTCTATTATCAAATCATAGGGTTTTGGGGTGTAACGATTAGGATGACTTATGTGAGATCTAGTATCTGGTAATGACATATAACTTTTAACAATCTCTATAGTTTCGTTAGGCTTTATTGGAATTTGATTGTTAGATATTCGAGCATTAGCAGAAACAAATCTTAATTCCTGAGTACCAGGGCAACCTAATTGATGTAGCATTCCAATAATTAATCTTACTATTGCTTGGCATTCTGCTCCATAGTCTTTAAACTCAATAAGAGGCCAGGCATTATCTTGGTAAGCAGAATAATCATTTTCATATAAGAGTCTGCTTAGTTTTTTATCACTTAATATTTTTTTTTGTATAGCAGGTTCTAATGTGCTACTTATTAATCTATATTCATTATTAGTTACGGAAAGACGACCTAAAGTATATGTTTCAAAAATTTTAAATAATTGGTCTAGTATTATAGTCGGTGTTTCAATTGAAATTTTCCTATTTTCATTATTAAAAAAATTTATTGTTTTATTGAGACGTACTGTAGTAACACCGTCTTCAGGTTGGTTGCCAACAACAGGTTTTCCTAACGTTATATATATTGTAGTTACAGTATATTTAGAAAATATGGAGGTTCTAGATTGAATAATATTCCATTCAATAAATGCTTCCCATATCCTTACTTTTCGCTCTAACTTTTTGTTGGACTTAAGTTTGATTATATGTGTACCTGGACTGAAAGAATAATTATTTTTTTTAAAAAATATTCCATTCCCCGACCTAGCTTTAGATTTTCCAATTAAATCTGCAATTATAGTACGTCCATTAGGTGTAGATACATTAAGTTTTATAGTAAGTTCTACATATTCGTCCATCGAATGACTTATAGGATAACTTTTTTTTGATGTCCATTGTGGTTTAGGAATATCTTTTCCTTTTTTGTCCCACTTTATTCGTTTATTATTATCATTAATTTCACCATCACCATTATCTTTTAATAAATTATGGTCAGAAGTATACTCAATTGAAATTAATTTGATTTTTACACGCTTACATGTTGCTATTGGACTTATGGGGTTTGATAAATCATTCATATCAGAAAACCTTCTTGATTAATATCATGCAGATTTTTTATGAATGTTAGTATTTCATTATCTATTTGGTTTATACGTGTTGAGGATATATCTCCTTTATTATTATCTCGTATTTTAACTAACCATGGATAAAGTGGACCATTTAAACACCCATGACCGAATAAAAACATAAGCTTTACAAGTAGTAATTTATTAGTATGAGAAGATAATCCATGTTTATTTATTTTTGAATAACTTAATTGGATAAAATTGCTAAATTGATTTTTTCCGATATAATGTATTTTTTCTGGAAATAGATTAGTAAGTTCTTGAACTATCATTTTATCAAAATTATAGGTTGTAGACGTTATAGGTATATTAAGTGTTTTATTCAGAACTTTTATCGCATTATTAAAATTTTCATTATTACTGCCATTTACTTGTTTGGTATATTCTTCTTTTATTGCACATAATTTAGAAGCAATCTCTAATTGCTCATCAGTATCTTTATTACTTAGTAACCATTTTCTTAAAATGGGGTATTGAGGGTCAGTATCAAAATCACTACCAAATATAAACATCATTTCAATGTAGAGTCGTATGGTACCGCGATAAGTAAATCCAAAACTATTTGCTTTTTGAATAGCTTGACGTAATGTGCTCCGGATTGGTTGTTCATCAATAATTTTACAATATTGAGGTACAAATTTTTTACTATGTTCAAACATTTCATCTTCAAAGATTAACTTGGCTTCATCCTCGAAAAATTGCATTTCTTTTAATCCAATTTTTAACATTACATACTTCCGTATTATGTGAATTTACTCATTTGATATCATATAATTTGTTATACACGGCATCAATTTTGTCATTAGCTGTTTTTTCTTCTTCAGCTAACATACGTCGGATTTCAGGTTGTTCATCGAATTGAGAAGAAAAACTAAATACCAACATTAAATATTTTGTTAAACTGTATTCTGTGTTTAAACCGTAACGTAAGGCATGTTTTAATCCATTATTAATTTTTTCAATAAACTGCTGTCTAGTCAGATAATTGGAGAATTCATATGAATGTTCTAAAAAATAGTCTTTAATATTTTCTCTAATTTGATTTAAGTCATTTGATCGCAACCTTGAAATTTCATTGATTGATAATTTCATCATAATGATAATTCTTGTATATCAAACGTTCTTCTTGGGATAATTACAAATTCATTATTTTTATCGACTAAACAGTAATGATCAACGTTATTTTCAAATTCAAGATAATTTCGATCAGAGCATGATTTTATAAATGTATTAAACACTCTAGGGTCATAAAATCTGAACATGATTTTATTCTTATTGTAATCAGTAACTGTTAAAAATTGCCTAAAATGAATTGCTAGAGAATCCAAATCGCTTTGTGAAGTACACAAGATCCCCCAATATTTATTCCAGCCATTTTCAAGCCACCAATCAAATAATGGTTCATCAATATCGAGATGAACCAAATAGGGAGCGATTTCATTTAAGTTGCTATATATTGTGTTTCTATAGAGTGATACGTATTCATCCTTTTGTTTAAATTCAGACAATTTGCTTCTTAAATTTTTTATTAATGCGCCATCCAAAATCGCATACAATCGACTATCATCATTACTTAATAGGTGAGATAAAGTTTCTTTTATATCATTCATAATTTAATCGTTTACTGTGGACTTTTATTTTTCATTCTTTCACAAATTTCACAAAATGGTTTCCCGTCATTTGCGGCTTCTACTACAGTTAATAATTGAATGGCAGTTAGTTCTGGAGACGGTGGAATATTAGCTGTACCAATTTCATAATTTACATTCCCGATAAGGTTTAACGAATTTTTACCATCTAACATCACTTTATTACCATAGAGCTTAACATTACCAGCGGTATCAATTTTAAAACCACCACCACCCTGTTCAAAAGTGATATCACCACCACCATTTCCTGTAATGCTTATTTCTTTTGCAGCATTAATCGTTAGCTCGCCGTTATGAACTTTAGCGTGGAAACCATCCTTACCTTTGATTATGAAGGTGGCATTGTTTGTTACATTGTAAATCATATTATTTCCGGCTCGTATTTCAGTATTTTGTCCGGATTTTGTTTTAATATTTTTATAGGCGTTTTCAATGATATCGGTTTTAGCCTGATGATGTATGGCACCTTTTAGTGTTTGAGTACGATGTTTGTTTTCAATAATTTCGGTTCGTTCATTACCACAACGTTCATATATACTGTCACCGGTTTCAGTTTTGTGCATTTTTTTCGCATACTGGTTCATTGCTCCGTGAACTGTTTCTAGCAGTATTTTATGATCTGCCAAATCAGCGTTAAAACGCATGATGTTATAACCCTCATAAGTTCGTAGGGTTATTATCTCATGGTTTATTTTATCATCCATAATGAACGCATTGTCTGCTTGTGTTTTAATCATATTTTGATGTTTATTAAATGATCGTACTGGATTTATATTTTCTGAGTTATAGGTACTAGCCACAATCATGGGACGGTCTGGATCACCGTTTAAACAACTTAACAATACTTCATCCCCATCTTGCAATGGCATGTGCATGCCGACATTAGAATCCGATGGTGGACCACCAAACGGTTGTAGTTTTCGAAGTGGAATACTGGCTTGAGTTTGTTTGGTTTCTGATAAGTCAAATAAACAACGTAGTTTGTATCGTCCATTTGCATCGAGAGTGGCGTATTTCCCTTCTGATTCGATACGCGCTGTAAATGTCATGGGTATTTCCGGGTGTGCTGGAATTACCGGGCGATAAGGTGTTTCTCTTTTAATACAGTGAGATATATTCCGATACGCTATTTCATTACCATCCAGGTTTAGTCCAGCAGCTTGACTGGCTTGATGACTAACCGAGGTAATGATTAAATCACCGCTATGGTCTGGGTTAAAATCATAAGCATCTAAACTAAATACATGACCGACAGCCATGTCAATTACATTACCATGGCCTTCCAGATTCCACGATTGGCAACGAGCATGTTCAGCATGTTGTTTTGTTAATTGGTCTGTTTCATCCAGTGCTAAACTTCCTAGACCAAAACGAGTGGTTAAACTGGGATTAAACCCCTGACTCATTTTATAAGCATCAACGCCTGCAGTAGTAAATAATTTGGTATCGGGTGTATTATCGTTCCAGTCATGAATTGCAATCGCATCCGTTTGTTGCCGAGTTAAAACTGACATTTTATGTAGTCCAACATGCACATCACGACTATTATATTGTTGTAGTAGACTTGTTGGTTTTTTAAATTGTATTGTGTTACGTTTAATATAGGGGGCGTTCGCATTGTGATCAGAAAATCTTATTATTTCCTGATCAGGTTCATCTGGGTTACTGCTACTCCAAAATGTAATACCGCTTTTTCCTAATAGTCGCTGAATAAACTTTAAATCAGTTTCATTAACTTGCACAACATAGGGGCGTATGGGATAAGAGCGCGTTAAATCAAAAACAGTTTGAATACCATGCCGTGCACAAGTATCGCGCACAATATTGGGTAACGTGTGTCCCAATATCACACGCGTATCGGTGTGTAATGCGAGTAATCGTAAATTTGATTCGAGTATAAACTTGCACTTTAATTGTCCGTCTTTGTGAGGCTCGTCTTCGATAAATTGTGTAATAATACCGGCGATAGGGCGTTTGATACCATCGACACCCGTTAATTGTAATAACGCTTTGGATTTTACATTGGAAACCAGATCGAAGTTGTGATTCACCAATGCAAGAATATCAAATCGAAATGGTCTGGATAAAGCTTCAGTGCCCTTCAGATTAACCACATCGAAAGATTCACCGCCGATGCTTAAATTGATTGTAGCTGTGTTAAAGGGTAGTGGGTTTGTGCCTTCCATGTGCTTCACCTTATTTGTTATTAACTTATAACTTCATTTTAATTAATATTAATTCATATAAATAAAATCACCATCAGCCGAAAGTATGAAATAGAAAAAAGTGTGATGAAGATTTATTTTGATTCTTAAATTGAATTTTCAATTGTGTTAAATGAGTCAACTATAATCCCCATTCAATATCAGGGTTTTCTTCAGGTGTATTTATTATTTTTATAGGCTTTGCATACGCCCAGCCATTGATCTTGTCATCTATTAATTTTGGATCAGCTGTTTTACCAATGTTCTTGTCTGGTTTCATAGGGATGAAGTAACCGTCCTTGGTAATATGTTGGACACGCGCAAATATTTTAACCTGAATATTAAATGATGGTCGTTCGTATATATAACGTAAACCAATAGTTTTTAACGGATACTTTTTATCAATAAGTGGTACCCAACTTAGCAAGTTCATCGGTTTTTGTTGTGAGGAGGTTTCACTGTATCGCGAATGTATAGTTAATACATTTTTTCCTACTTCAAATCCTGGTGCAATTACATCGACATAGACAGAATTCCTGTTCTCATCATCTTTAATTCTAATTTTAGGCTCCATTAGTAACGCGAGTAAGGTCTCATAGGCATGTCGAGCAAATTTATCGGGTGGTACTGAATATTCCCCTGTCATTCTATCTTTAATTATTTTTGCAAAGGGGCCATGTTTAGCCCATTTTTCTAATTTAGTATGAGAAAGCATACTCGCAGTAATACCCGATATGATTATAACGATTAGAGCGGCCCAACCCCAAGGTGTAGCAGCAAACAATGAGACTATCAATGCCGAAGAACCTGCACCTGCGGCAGCATTTAATGCATATACTATTCCAGCAAGCATTTGAACTCCGTAAGCTATAGCGGCATCATCATCATCATTCATAAATGCATCAATCATTTCATATAATGACATTAGAGTTCCGGTGATAGCAAAAGTTGTGCTGGCTATTTTAAGTCCTTCCGCAGCTTGCATGGTAGTGAACGAAGAACTTTTAAAAGTATTGAATCCAGCTATTTTTACTGGACCATACCCTCTAAATAGTTTAGTAGCCAACTTCTTTGCTTTTAGCTTTTTCAGAGCAAATCCTTTTTCAAATCTTTTTCCCCAAATTTGTATAGCTTTATCAGTACCACTCATATGTTTAGTAACTTCCATAATTGAAAATGGTAGAGCTGTTGCTGCTAATATAGTTTTAACAGAATGTTTTACTTTTTTATTTACTGTTTTTGCATTCCATAATGAATGATATGCTGACAATATGTTTATCCCTATGGCAACTGATATCATTACTGGAACTGTTTTTGAATTATAAGCTTTTACGGAAAATGGGATTTTTCCAGCAGTTGCTTTTGATGTAAATTTAGAAATATCTTTTAAAATTTTGTCTGCTGCTTTTGAAGATTTTTCTAATACCGATAATGATGGAAGTTTTGATGTACCATTTATTAAGTTTTCATCAGGAGTAGTACCAGATTGATCTGTTTTCACAAAAATACTATTCCATACTTGAAGATCATAACCTTCGGGAATACCTTTATTACCTGCAATTTGCTCCAAAGGCATGCTGCCTATTGGTTTTTGAGTTAGAGGGGATAGAACATTAACTTTATCGCTTTTGATACCTGGATTAGAAGTGGCTTTACTAAGTTTGATTGACTTGTGACTTTGATTTAATTTTTCAAATATTGATAACCGACCGTTTAATACCAATTTAGTTGAAATATCTGCCCCCTTATTTATTAGATGCAAAGATTTTAAATTTGGATCGTTGAGAGCAATTGTTAAGCGCGTTACAGGATTGATTGTGAGTTTTTTGGTTTGTTTTGAAGAAACATCATAAACCTGTGTAGCCATTATCATGGAGAAATTGGCTATTGTATTTTGAAATTTTTTTAATGAATCGTCTATCATTAGGGAATTTGAAACAGACGTCTGTGTAAGCTCAAATATTTTGGCATACGCAACTGGGCGAAATTTACCTGAACCATCTACAATTTCAATTTTACTACGATCGAGTATGTAAGAATTTAAGTATTCGTTAACTTGGATTTTAGTAGGAAAAAGTATGGTGTGAAGTGGATGTTCAGGTGTTAATATACTTTTTAAATAAATGTGTCCTAAATCGTTGTCATGATTTACTTTGTCATGGTTTATTGCGACATCAAGAGTTCTATCAAGAACATTGGGATCATAGGGCATTATGTGAATCAGTGCTAAAAATGTTTGCCATAATAGCCCATATGATGGCGCTTCTAGCTCGGCGTAATCTTTTAATACCTCATTTATAGAAATAAAATCATTATTCTTTATTGTTATTTCTTTACCGTTAAATTTTCCATTAACAAATTCAACATAACGGTTTTTAAGTTTTCGGATTTCTTTTCTAATTTTTTTTCGTAAATCGACTTTTAATAATTTCTCTAAGTGAATTTTATCGATTGATTTTGAACTTTTACGCAGGTTTCTCGCATTTGAATTTCTTGTTGCAAAAATATCAGTCGAATTATCATCAGCATCAGTGATCTCATTCTGTGCTATTGGTGATGAATTATCTTCTATTTTTTCCCATAGATCGTCATTAAAAAAAGTATGGTAAGCAAGTATTGCAGATTTGAAATATTTTTCAGCCGATATATTTTTTACTATATTTTCAAGAAACGAAATTACAATATCTAAATCATTGTTTATATTATTCGCTATTCCTAAAGAATCGTGTAAATATATTGCTGGAATATCACTTTTTCGATGTAATTTTAAAAAATATAATTTTGATGATACATTACCTATAGATTCAATTCGCGCCTTCTTTCCATTTGCTATTGTAGGTGGAAATCCTTTTTTAAATTGACTTACATCTATTTCTTGCATTCGAAGACGGCGGTTTTTAGCAGCTTGTTTTTTTGATATTCCCACGTCATTGGCAAATTTAGGTGGATATTTATCATTGATTCGAAAATCTTTTTTATCCATACCGCCCATGGAATTTATACGTACCCAACTCCATTGAATTTCGGAATAACACATGGAAATAGTATTTTCAGTATTTTTGACTTTAAATGGTAATAGGATGCGATTATCGCGCTCTACTTTTGAAGGCCGTATATCTTTACCATGGTATTTGTGTAAATTAATATCTCTATAATATCCATTTTTTAGGACTTCAAGTTCACGCCATAAATAATCTCCAATGTAAATATATATGTAACCTCCTTCACGAGGTTTGTCTGCTTTATTTGGGTTTAAATCAGGTGTGGTGTAACACAAAGGTATAACTGGGACTAATATATTTTCATTCTTGGTTGGATCGTTTTTTTTTGTTATTGCTGTTTCACCTAAAGGAATATTATACCATGTAAATTGTTCATCAATAAATTTTAAAAATGCAGTATTCGAATTTGGTTGGGCTTGTAAAATGAGTTCACGATGCTTTTCTTTTTGATTTTGGGCATTGTTTGTATTTTGTGTGCCATTCGATAAGCTACTGATTAATTCATAAAGTGTTTGTGCTGCCATGCTAATTCCTTACATTAATTTATTCATTAATGTTTATAAATTCATTCAATTTTAGTTGAGTCAACTGCACCAATTTGAGATTTCATATTTATCATAGATGTTCCTACGACATCCCAATCGATTTTATCTGTTATTTTTTTTGTCTCTAATTCAATTGCTCCTTCGTCTGATATTGTTGTTGGTTGTTTTGCACCGGGTTGTTGCAATGGCATCGGTGGTGTATTTTTATTATTGGATGTCATCAAATCATTTTGACGTACTGCCGGTAAGCCTTCGATTAAAACATCAGGTGAATAGGATACGAATTCAGCTATTCCTTTAGTCGTTCCGGATGATACACCGCCACAGGAACCTGCTTCATCACCACTGCTTTGTGAAAATATTGAACCTAGATTACAAGCAGGGTGACCATTGATTTTTACTGTTGATGCGGTTTTTGCGGCATCACTGGATTTTGCAATATTGGTATAAGCAACTGGTACACATTTCCCCGGTGTTTTACAAACATCGGAAGTAGTTAATGTACCGTTAGAACCTGCGTGAACGCTGGTTAATTTATTGATGAGAACATTTGACATTTTTTGTTACTCCTTAAATAAATGGAAAATTTCTTATGAAATAGCTAATCGATATCCCATTATGTTTAAACACCAGATACCCATGTTATCTAAAGTGTTGACATCAACTTGTAAGCAACCATCGGGTTTTATAATAATTACAGTTTCACCGCTTCTAATATAAACATCATTGCTATAATGTAGACGCGGTTTCTCGTCATCGAGTGTTATCAGGTCATGTGATTGTTTAGAAAACAAAGCCATGTTTTCATAGACAACAGCACGATGATGGCAAACTAAAACTTTAACTGTATCGTGTAATGACCATGATATTTGACTATTAAATACACCAACAACTGTAAATGTGGAAATATGATTTGTTAATAAAACTTCAACCGGTAAACCATTTTCTATTTTTGTAATGGATGCGGTTGTTAATTGTTTTTTTTGTTCAGGGAAACTAATAATATTAGAATGTTGTTGAAATTCTTGTTGCATCATTTGTACCTCCTTGTTCTATTATTGTTTATTTAATGAATGCTTGATGATAGTAATATGGCACCTCGGTGAGCATAATCATTAGCCTCACAAATCATACAGTGTTTAATTTCTGGATATTTAAAGTCAAAGCGGGCGCATGCTAATGCTATTGACATAGGAATGCTGGCAGCACCAACAAAACCATAGGTATAACTTAAATCCAGCTTTTCCGGTAATTTTCGGGGTTTAAGTATGGGGGTATCAATTTCGCCCAGCAGTGCAGCTAATCGCTGTTGTTTTGAAAGTTTGTTAGGCCAAAGTGTTGTTATGGTTTGATGCCATTCAAGCAGAAATTGTTTTTCAAGTCCGGATGAAACAATAATACTGTCAATGTCATCAATGGTGAGATTAGTAGTATGAATAATGTCATTAATAGCAGATGATTGCCCGCTATATTTACAGCACACAAATTGGCCGGCATTAGGTTCTTCTTTTTGCGAAATTGCATTGATGTAAGCAAGTGGTTTTGATTTTTCATCAGTATTGATATTATTGTTTGCTTCAAGGATTATAAATGCAGCGCCCTCACCAGTAATAATACCATCAGCATTATCGACTGTTTTGACACGATGTTCCTGGCTATACTCAAAACTGGTATATTCATCAATCAAGGAGTCGACACCGCCAAAGATGATGGTATCCCATTTACCTTCAGATAAATGTTTGCACAGCATGGCGAGATGCTCGGTAGCACCATCTGAATACTGTTCAAATTTTATCTCGATATTATCAAGATCGACATATTCGGCAAGTGGGCTATCCCCATCTGTAAAAATGTCATACCACTCATCGAGTTCAAGATCTTCACCTCTTCCGTGACTGGTTTCGGGGGTAATAATATAAATTAAACATTTTTTGTTGCTAGTTTGAATAGTTTCGTTATTGCGTTGAGTTGATTCAAGTGCATTTTCTAATGCAATTATCGAATTTAACAATATTCTATCATTTGGATCTTCACAGTAATCTAAGTGTTCAATTGGACACGTTATAACTGTTTCAAAGCTATCATCATTTACAGAAGGTGTTTGAATGAATGGATCGGGTTTTGAAAAATTCA
>JBGMQW010000114.1:0-11563 GCA_048060815.1 Thiohalomonadales bacterium
TATTATTTGTTGAATCAGCATTTGCAAACAAAGATCAACATCTGAGTAAATTAGCTGGCCATTATTGCCCGGAAACATTGGCGGCCGATTTAAAAAAATTGCAACATCATCCGGAAATTTATCTAAGTCATGCTAAACCTGGTGATGAGCAGCTGATACTCAATGAATGCCAGAAAGCGATTACCAGTCATAATGTAAAATCTTTGAAGGGTAAAATGCATTTTACTATATGATTAGTTTGTACTGACGTTTTTTAATGTGTTTATCATTCGATAAACGTCCTATAAAATAGTATAATTCTAAATTAATATAAATTAGCTAAATATCTTTAACAGGTGATAACAAAATGTTTGATGGACTTTCAGATAGACTTGGACAGACGGTACGAAATTTACGGGGTATCGGTCGATTATCTGACGATAATATTAAAGACAGTCTTCGAGAAGTCAGACTGGCATTACTCGAAGCTGATGTTGCACTACCTGTTGTTAAAAAATTTATTGAAGATGTAAAAGCAAAAGCCGTCGGTGATACGGTATTAAAAAGTCTGACTCCCGGACAAGCCTTTATTAAAGTTGTTAATGATGAACTAGTATCGTTGATGGGGGAGAAGAATGACGAATTAAATCTCTCGAGTAAACCGCCAGTAGTAATTTTGATGGCAGGATTACAAGGTGCTGGTAAAACCACAACAGTTGCTAAACTGGCAAAATTATTAACCACCGAACAGAAGAAAACGGTATTAATGGTGAGTGTCGATGTCTATCGACCTGCTGCGATCGAACAACTTGCTATTCTTGGTAAAGAAATCAACGTCGAAGCATTTGAAAGTAATGATAAACAAAGTCCGGTTGTCATTGCTAAAAAAGCACTTAAAGAAGCAAAAATTAAAAATAAAGATGTCGTCATAATTGATACTGCAGGTCGGTTACATATTGATGATGAAATGATGTCTGAAATTCGTGAATTACATTCAGTATGTCAACCGCAAGAGACCTTGTTTGTAGTGGATAGTATGACCGGGCAGGATGCTGCAGTTACCGCGAAAGCATTTAACGATGCCTTACCACTTACCGGCGTTATATTAACAAAAACAGATGGTGATGCACGGGGAGGTGCGGCACTATCGATTCGTCAAATCACTGGTGTGCCTATTAAGTTTATGGGAATTGGTGAAAAAACCGATGCGCTACAGGCATTTTATCCCGACCGGATTGCAAATCGAATACTCGGTATGGGTGACATTGTTAGTTTAGTTGAAGATGTGCAAAAAAATATCGATCAGGATCAGGCATTAAAATTAGCGAATAAAATTAAAAAAGGCAAAGGTTTTGATCTGGGGGATTTTAAAGATCAGTTGAATCAAATGCGTAATATGGGCGGTATGGCTGGGCTGGTTGATAAGCTACCTGGTATGTCTGGTAAAATGGCCGGTATGAAAGAGCAGGTTAACGACAAACCATTGATTCAGTTGGAAGCTATTATTAATTCGATGACCTTAAAAGAACGTCAATTTCCCGATGTGATAAAAGGTTCGCGTAAACGACGAATTGCGAATGGTTCGGGCACTCAAATCCAGGATGTGAATCGATTATTAAAACAATTCAAGCAAATGCAAAAAATGATGAAGAAAATGTCAAAAGGTGGCATGAAAAATATGATGCGCGGTATGGCAGGGCGAATGCCACCCGGTATGATGTAAAGTCTGATTTTTAAGATATTACTCATATTTGACTTCACATTTGTACAAAATCAGGTAAAATACGCTGTTCAGCTTGGTAGGATGTTGAAATTTACTAAATTTAATTTACTAAATTTACTAATGATAATTCCAGCTATACATATATAACTTAAATTTTAAGAGGCTTTAATTAATAATGGTTGTAATCAGATTATCTCTTGGTGGCGCAAAAAAACGCCCATTCTATCAAATTGTTGTTGCTGATAGTCGTAATGCTCGTGACGGGCGTTATATCGAACGTGTAGGATACTATAATCCTAGAGCAACCGGTGGTGAAACTGGTTTGGAACTTAAAAAAGATCGAATCGACTATTGGGTGGCAAATGGCGCTCAGACTTCCGAACGTGTTGCAAAGCTTCTTAAAGATGCGGCTAAAGTGGCTGCGTAATACAGTTATATTGGAACAGCATCGCTCCGCTGCGTTTTAATCCAGATTCATTTAAACGGATTAATGCCTAATTCTAACCTCCCTCAGTATATTGAAGTTGGCCACATTGGTTCGGCCTACGGTCTAAAGGGGTGGGTTAATATTATTTCCTATACCCAACCGAAAACCAATATAATCGAATATAGACCATGGTATTTAAAAACAAACGAGTTCTATCAGCTTGTTGAAGTCGAGCAAATACGTCAACACGGCAAAGGAATTGTTGCATTACTACCGGATTGCATCGATCGAACAACAGCCGAGAGCTTAAAAAATATCGAAATTGCGATATTACCAGAGCAATTACCCGAACCCGATAGCGATGAATATTATTGGCATGATTTAATTGGTTTGAATGTTAATACCATAAATAATGTTGAATTAGGAAAAATTACTGATCTAATAGAAACTGGTGCAAATGATGTTCTAGTAGTGGAACAGCAGCTTGACGAAGATCCAAAAACACGATTAATCCCGTTTATTCGCCCGAATGTTGTCACAAAAATTGATTTAACCGCAAAATTAATCGTAGTTGATTGGGATCCAGATTTCTAAATGTCATAGCAAATTGATAGAGTGTGATTAATGAAGATAAATATAATTACCTTATTTCCTGAAATGTTTCGAGCCATTACTGATTTTGGTATTAGTGGAAAAGCAAGTCATAATGGTATAGTCGATATTACCTTCACTAATCCTCGAGATTTTACTAAAGATCGACATCGAACTGTAGATGATCGGCCCTATGGTGGTGGTCCTGGCATGGTGTTGATGGCCGCACCGTTACGTGAAGCAATTCGAGACGCCCGGTTACATGCCAGTAAAGATGTTCGTGTTATCTATCTATCACCCCAAGGTAGACGTCTGGATCAACGTGCATTACGCAAATTCTCACATAAACAAGAACTTATATTTGTTTGTGGCCGTTATGAAGGTATCGATGAGCGCGTAATTACCGCTGAAGTGGATGAAGAGTGGTCAATTGGTGATTATGTATTAAGTGGTGGTGAGGTACCGGCTATGGTGATTATTGACGGTATAATTCGTTTGTTACCGGATGCATTAGGTCATGCTGACTCCGCCGGTCTGGATTCCTTTAGTCAGGATTTTATGGGTGGTTTACTGGATTATCCACAATTTACCCGTCCAGAAGAATTAGATGGCGAAATAGTCCCAAATGTACTATTGAGTGGTAATCATCAGGCAATATTACGGTGGCGTCAAAAACAGGCTCTAGGTCGCACCTGGCTAAGGCGGCCTGATTTGTTACAAGATTTGGATTTGGACCATGAGCAGCAATTACTGTTATCTGAGTTTATCCATGAGAATGACGAATAATAAATTTTTCAATTGCAATAAAATCTAAAAATACTGATAAATCTGTCCTTAAAGGTTATGGAAATCAATAAAATTAAAATAATGGATAAATATTTAAAATTTATCCAAATATAAACCATTTTCAAGCATTATTTATTGATTGGCATTACCATATTTTCTCCTATTCATATATAATACTGCGGCTTTATTTGCTATCACGTGGCATAGCAACTTACATTTGAATTTTCGGAGTCTTCATTATGAGCAACATTATTAAAGAGTTAGAAGCAGAACAGTTAAAAGCAGATGTTCCTGAATTTAGTCCAGGTGATACTCTTGTTGTTCAAGTAAAAGTAAAAGAAGGGGATCGTGAACGGTTACAGGCTTTTGAAGGTGTGGTTATTGCTAAGAAAAATCGAGGCCTTAATTCTTCATTTACCTTACGAAAAATTTCACATGGAGAAGGCGTTGAACGAGTATTTCAAACACACAGTCCTATCATCGGAGATATCACGGTAAAACGGCGCGGTGATGTTAGGCGTGCAAAATTATATTATCTTCGTGAACTACAAGGTAAAGCAGCCCGAATTAAAGAAAAATTAGGTTAAATTTTGACTTAAATTAGAAAATTCTGGAATAATTTAGAATATTTATTGAACGGATATATCTTTATAGGTATATCTGTTTTTTTATGTCTGTGATTAATTAATACCTAACTAAAGGGAATTTAGCAAAGGGTTAAACAATGTCAAAATTAATGGCAAAAAAAGCACTGCAGGAAACAAAAGGATACAGCTGGAAACAATTCCACTGGTTATTATTAGTTTCTCTGATTTTTCCAGGTTCCCACCTTTATGCCAGTTCACTTCAAGAAATAAAAGCGCTTCAGGATAATGGTGCAATCTCACTGGCATTACGCCTTATCAATAAACACCAGGAAATTTATATCAATCAACCAAAAGATTGGATGTCCTGGGAACATGAACGAATTAATATCTATCAAGCAAACAAAAACTGGATGGCGTTAGCACAACGAGTAAAAAATTATAGTGATAAAATTACTTATACCGATGAATTTATCAGTTGGTCAAATACCCAGGCAGCAAAGGCACTATTAAAATTATCTAAAGCCAGTGATGCACGAAATATACTTTTAAAATTAATTTGGTCTTCAAAAGAACGACAAAAAAATTGGATGGAAACCTGGCGCAGGTTGGTTATAGAAAGTTACGTAACAGATTCTATGATACAGGAAGCACAAATTGCAATATTACGGTTTAAGCAGGATTATGGTGAGCAGTCGATAGAAGATAGATTGCTGCGGGCTCGAATAATGATTTTAAACGGTCAATCAGCAGATGCAATGGAAATTCTGGCAGTTCATGCCAAGTTACCGCAAGCCGGAATGCTGTATTTGTTAGCACAATTAAGAAGCAAATCACGGGCACCACAAAAAGTACAACAGGCTGCACTTCGTCATATGCGAGGTGATTGGGTCAGTGAGGAATTAGAGTCCCAACTTTGGGCTGTTGTTGCCGAAGCTGCTCAAATGGCTGGAGATTCAGGCTCAGCAGCTGAAGCACTTGAACGCGCGTTAGTTAGCTATCGCAGTGATCTACATAATTCAAAACTATTTAAAATCAGTTCAGATACTTTATGGAATGTGTATTTTGATTTCGCAAAAAAAATTGGTAACAACAAACTGCTGTTAGTTGGAGAAGATACACAATGGCTTGAAGCTGCTAAGAAAGCAGAAAAAAAATCTGCTATTGCATCGCGTTCATTATCTGCATTCGTTATGCTTAAAGGACGTGACGAAAAAAATCGAACTCTTGCTGCTCAAAATTTTGTTCGATTATTAAGTTCCAGGAAAAATGGCAAGCAGTTAATTTATCGGTTATTTTTAGAATCTGAACAATTTGAAGATTACAATATTATTCCTGAAATAGTTCGTCATGGCCTGGTTGATCAAGCCTTGGCAAAATCAAATTTAAAACAAGCATCAGAATTAATGGCCACCATTACAAAACCACCGGAAGGGACAAGTAATAGCTATATGTGGCAACTACGTCGAGCTCGTATATTGGTATTAGGTGGTAACGCGATACAGGGAAGTGCGGCATTAAATGATCTGATTCAAAAAAATGAAATTAAAGATCAAGAAAAAATTGATAATCTATTGCAGGTTATTTTTGATTTACAGTCCGTAAAAGAACATGAACTGGCTTATCAATTACTTGAAAAATCTTTAAGCTTAAATAAAAAACAACAGTTTCAACGTGAGATTATCTACTGGATGGCAGATTCGCGAAAAGCACAATTACGTTTTGATGACGCAGCTTATCTCTATTTAAAGTCAGCCATGATGCCAGAACCATCTACTATGGATGATTGGGCGCAATCAGCACGTTATCAAGCTGCTGGCTCGTTAGTCGATGCCGGTTTAGCATCTGATGCACGAGGTTTATATCAACAGTTATTGTCTGTGACAAAAAAACCATCGAGGCGAGCAGTATTAGTAAAAGAAATACAGAAATTGAACAATAATCGAGCATTTGTTAAAATAAAATATTAACTTAACTTATATTATGGCTAAACATAACCATTGCATCACTGTATAATTATATGCAATTATACTACCTAGTATAAGAAAAGACTTATAAGGATAATAAGTAAATGAAGACCACTTATTCTGTAGTCTTGACAACACCGATTAGGAGTACCGGTGTAAATGTTCAAGAAAATCAGCTTATTAGCATAGAATTCCTGAAAGGAATCAAGCTTGAGTGTTATGCATTTCTGTACACTAAATTTTTAGTACAAGAATTAAAAAAGTACTTTTCTAAAATCAAACACTTTAACGAATCCTGTTATAAATCCGACTTAACTGGCACCTCCTTTCAAAAGCAAGTTTGGGAAGACTTGCTGAAAATTCCATCTAGAACAATTGAATTTTACAATAAAATTGCGTCTAAACTAAAAACCAGTGCAGCATCAACAGTTAAAATGGTAATAAGCGATGAATGTCGGATTACCTCAAATATCAATATTTGTACCGTGTCATCGTGTGGAATTAGTAAATGGGATAGGAGATTTTTGTAGGCAGACTAATGGAACGGAGCTACATGCTACAAACATGGTTATAAATCATGAGCAGGTAGTTTAATAATTAAATAAGGAAAATTAAAATGAAAATGATCGAACAATTTCTAGATACATTATGGGTTGAGCGTGGCCTTAGTACTAATACCATTGATGCATATCGTAGTGACATGGAACGGTTTCATAATTGGCTCGACCAAAAAAATATAGCATTGATGAATGTCGAACAAGATGACATTACTAAATATTTAGCAATTTATGTCGAAAGCAGTGCGAGCCCTCGAAGTACAGCACGTCGCTTATCTACCTTAAGACGATTTTATGGTTACCTTTGTAAAGAAGGTGCGCGTGAAGATGACCCGACAACACTAATTCATGCTCCAAAGTTGGGTAGAAGTTTGCCAAAAGTCTTATCTGAAGGTGAAGTTGAAAAATTATTAAATGCCCCTGATACCAAAAGTGTTTTAGGGATGCGAGATCGCTGCATGTTAGAAGTTTTGTATGCGAGTGGATTGCGTGTATCTGAATTAGTTCAACTTGAACTAAGTCAATTAAATTTACGAATGGGCGTTATTCATATAAACGGTAAAGGTAATAAAGAACGATTAGTACCCTTAGGTGAAGAGGCGATTAATTGGTTAGAAGAATATATTAAAGGAACACGAAAATCCTTATTACAGGACTCTGACAGTGATGCATTGTTTTTAACACATAGAAAACAAGGTATGACTCGACAAGCTTTTTGGCACATCATTAAACGTTATGCCAATTTAGTTGGTATCTCAAAACATTTATCTCCCCACACATTACGCCATGCATTTGCAACTCACCTGTTAAATAATGGTGCGGATTTACGTGTCGTGCAAATGTTATTAGGTCATAGCGATTTATCAACTACTCAAATTTATACTCATGTGGCGCAAGAACGCTTGAAAAAATTACACGAGGAACATCATCCTCGCGGTTAATCGCTAAGGTTACCTTTATTGGGAGAATCATCGCTATTTACAAATTAATTTCACAATTAATGAATTTTTTAACTGATTAGTGGTCAATTACCTTTATAATATCGTATTATTTTGATCTATAATTGTACTACAACAATCAGGAATTATTTGTGAAATTAATTACTTATCGACTATTCGGCGTTCTCTCAGTTATTCTACCAATAGTATTCGCATCTGGAGTAAATGCCGGGCAAAAAGCAGCGTTATCAGATGCTGATAAAGCAGCAGCGACAGAAATCGCCGGCAAAGTTCCCGGTATTGAATCAAAAAATGTTCGTCCAAGCTCAATTCCAGGTTTATATGAGGTTATAATAGCACCACAGGTTTTGTATATTAGTCGTGATGCAAAATTACTTTTCTATGGCGATATAGTTGACCGAAAAACAGGAGAAAATTTAACTACTCCTATTCGTGATAAAGCACGTCTCGCTATAATAAATGAGATAGATGAATCAAGTATGATAATTTTTTCTCCCAAGAAAGAAACTAAACATACGATAACTGTTTTTACCGATATTGATTGTGGCTATTGTAGAAAACTTCACAGTGAAATTAATACATATACTGATTTAGGAATTAAAGTTCGTTATCTTTCTTATCCACGTGCAGGTCTTAATAGTCCTTCATATGAAAAAGCGGTTAATGTGTGGTGTGCTAAAGATAGAAAGAAAGCAATTACAATAGCAAAATTAAATCAGAAAGTTACTAGTGAAAAATGTGATGCTCCGGTTAAAAGCCACATGTTACTTGGTGAAAAATTGGGAGTAAATGGCACACCTAATTTAATTCTCGACGATGGTCGTATGGTTCCAGGATATGTTCCTGCGCCGAAATTATTAGAGATTTTAAATAAAAAGTGATATTTAATTCCAATTTTTCCATGGAATTATCGTTCTAAATATTCCAGTTTATTTTTAGTTCCATCCCATTGTTCGGCATCTTGAGGAGGATCTATTTGTTCGGTGATGACGGGCCATTTACGCGATAATTCTTCGTTTAACTCAAAAAAATGTTGCATATCTTCTGGCACATCATCTTCAGCAAAAATTGCTTCAGCAGGGCATTCCGGCACACACAAAGTGCAATCAATGCATTCTTCAGGATCAATGACAAGAAAATTTGGGCCTTCATGAAAACAATCGACCGGGCACACTTCAACACAATCGGTATATTTACATTTAATACAATTATCGGTAACTATATAAGTCATTGAAAACTCCTGAAATTAAAAAATACTCTGCGTAACGTCATTATCAACATCAGAGCAAACGCTATTTTAAAGGGATTTTGTTATTGATGCGAGTATCATTTACCATCATTTATAATTTTTTTCAATTTATAAAGTTGCTCAAGGGCTTCTCGGGGGTTTATATTATCAGGATCGAGTTGGGATATAGCATCTGATAATCGTTGTTGAACCAATATAGTATCTGGCAGTTCCAAATTTAGACTAGCCTGTACATTTTTCGGTGAGTTTTCTGATAACGCTGGTTTTAATTCATCTTTATTTGAATTTAAATCTTTTGCTTCAAGTTTATATAATTGTTGTTGTGCAAGCTTAATAACATCAGAAGGCACACCTGCTAAACTGGCAACATGAATACCATAACTTTTATTGGCGGCGCCGTGTCGTAATTCATGTTGAAATATAATTTGATCACCAATTTCTTTTGCACCTAAATGGATATTACTACATTTTTTATATAACTCAGGAATTTTGGTTAATTCAAAAAAATGAGTAGCAAATAAAGTCATGGCATGATTCTTTTTGAGAATAGTAATAGCAGATGCCCATGCTAAAGCAAGCCCATCGTAGGTACTGGTACCACGCCCAATTTCGTCCATTAAAACTAAACTATCTTTTGTGGAATTTTTTAAAATATTAGCAGTTTCGGTCATTTCAACCATAAAGGTAGAGCGACCACTTGCGAGATCGTCAGATGCACCAATACGAGTAAATATTTGATCGACAGGTCCAAGTGAGGTTTTTTCAGCTGGTACAAAGCTACCCATGTAAGCGAGAATAACGATTAATGCAGTTTGCCGCATGTAAGTTGATTTGCCACCCATATTGGGTCCGGTAATAATTTTCATATTATGTTGTTCATTTAACAACGTATCGTTTGCCGTAAAAGGAACTTGTTGTGCTTGCTCTATAATCAGGTGTCGACCCGATTTAATATCAATTTGTCTTTTATTAGTGAAATTTGGACAGTTTAATTGCAAGTGATCTGCACGATCGGCAAGATTAGTTAAAACATCAAGTTCAGCAAGTCCATCCGTGCAAGTTTGTAGTAACGTCAAGCTGATATTTAATTTTGTTAACAGCTCATCGTATAAAAATTTTTCTCTGGCTAAAGCACGTTCACCGGCACTTAAAACTTTATCTTCATGTTTTTTTAATTCAGGAATTATATAACGCTCAGCATTTTTTAAAGTTTGTCGACGTTGGTAAAAAGCAGGAACTTTGTCACTTTGAGCACGGCTTACCTCAATATAATAACCGTGCACTTTATTGAAGCCGACTTTAAGTGTTGAGATACCGGTTTCAGCACGCTGCTCAGTTTCTATTTTGACTAAAATATCACTGGCATTTTGACTTAGCTGTCGATACTCATCCAACTGTTCATCATAACCAGTAGCAATAACACCACCATCCCGAATTAATAACGGTGGTTCTTCGACAACTGCTTTATTTAATAAAGATACAATATCCGGAAATGTATTTATTTGTGTGGCTATATTATTTAGTAATGATATTTTTAATTTTTTGTTATCATGTGTTTTTGATATTTGGGTTTGCAAATCAGGAAGTCGTGCCAGGGCATTACATAAACGTGTTAAGTCTCGTGGCCGAGCCGATTTAAATGCTATGCGCGTTAAAATTCGCTCGAGATCACCTATACCTTTTAAGTATGGTGTAATCTGTTCAAATTGATAATTTTTTAATAATTGTGTAATTGCGGCATGACGCAACGATATTTTTTTTATATCTCGCAATGGTCGACTTAACCACCGTCGAAGCAGGCGAGCTCCCATTGGAGTAACGGTATTATTAATAACATGAAATAAGGTATTTTTATCCGAACCACTGATACTTGATTCGAGTTCTAAATTCCGTCGTGTTGTACTATCGAGACGAATTACATCATTTAAATCATCGATTATTATTGAACGAATATGGGATAATTGCTCATAATGCGCTTCTTTTAAAAATTTAAGTAATGCCCCGATGGCAAGTTTCGATAATGCAGAATTATTTAGTTTGCTTATATCAATATTATTATTTGAAAAATAATGTTGTAATAATTGTTCACTATTTTTTTGACTAAAATAATGGGAGCTAACTTTATTTGTTGGAATTTCCAGATAATCTGGTAAGGATATTTTTTTATCTTCTTGTAGAATTAATTCAGAAGGTTTAATTCGTTCAAACTCTGCGATAATCTCAGTTTCAGAGTTACATTCCATGATACTCAAGTGCCCAGTACTAAGTTCAATCGATGCCAAACCAAAACTATTTTTATCTCGATACAAAGCACTTAAAAGACATTCGTGATTACTGGTGAGTAAGGCCTCTTCAGTAACGGTACCTGGTGTTAAGGTTCGTACTACTTTTCGTTCCACCGGCCCTTTGCTAGTGGCAGGATCACCAATTTGTTCACAGATAGCAACCGATACACCCTGTTTTATTAATTTCGCCAAATAGTTATCAGCAGCATGATAGGGAATGCCTGCCATAGGAATTGGTTCATTTGCGGTTTTACCTCGCGCAGTCAGCGTAATGTCTAAAAGATTGGACGCTTTTTTTGCATCATCGAAAAACAATTCATAAAAATCACCCATTCGATAGAATAATAATTGTGTTGGATGCTGTGCTTTGATGCTCAAATACTGTTGCATCATCGGAGTGTGTTGTTCGAGTCCCTTAATAGCTTTGTCTACATCAATACTCATATAAGTCTATGA
>JBGMQW010000115.1:0-11447 GCA_048060815.1 Thiohalomonadales bacterium
TGGAGCTATAGTTAGCGTATGTCAATATATTCAGTTGATAAACTAATGTCAGAAGCCCGTAAAATTGCGGCAGATTACCGTCGGGCTACGGGTAAATCATTGGGAATTGGTAATGAAATAGCCAAAAATGATGCTTGTAATTTCCTGAACCTGGAGCCAGTTAATGATAATACCAGTAGTTTTGATGCGATTGGTAAAGGCGATCGTGATGGCCTTAAAGTCCTGATTAAAGGACGGGCTATTTTTGATCAAAAAAAATCCGGAGCTCGGGTAGGACAACTAAAAGTTGATCAAGAATGGGATTTATTAGTGTTGGTATTAATGAATGAAGACTTCGATGCTTATGAAATATATGAAATTAGTCGTGAAGAAGCGATAACTGAAATTGATAAAGCCGCGGAAAGTAACCGCAGCAAACGAGGTGCGATGTCAATATCCCGGTTTAAAATCATTAGTCATCTGGTTTGGATCAAAGAAGAAGGAAATATAAATAATGAAGTGTGGGACAATCAAACCGGTTCGTAGTATTATTTACACATATCTTAAATTAACTCTTATTCAATAAGATAGTCATTTTTCATTATTTCAAACGGCAACAATTTGTTATACTGCATCAATGTTAGATGTAACTACTATTCTCAGTAATAAAGGTCCGTTAGCGCTTTCGGTTCCAGGTTATGCTCCGAGAGAACAACAACTAGAATTAGCAATTGCTATTGAGCTGGCTCTCTCAAATCAAGATAAATTAATTGCCGAAGCGGGTACCGGAACAGGCAAAACATTTGCTTACCTGGTACCTGCAATGATGTCCGGCAAGAAAATAATTATTTCTACTGGTACAAAGAACCTGCAAGATCAATTATTTTATAAAGATGTTCCTATTGTCAGAGATGCGTTAGCTATCCCCATAACTGTAGCGTTATTAAAAGGAAGGGCTAATTATCTTTGCCACCATTACCTGGATGTTACTGAAAGAGAAGGCCGCTACTCCAGTGCTGATGAAGCAAAAAAAATTACTATTATTCGAAAGTGGAGTTCAGAAAATCATAGTGGTGATATTTCAGAATGCAATTCAATTGATGAGAAAGATTTAATTTGGTACAAAGTTACCTCGACATCAGATAATTGTGTTGGCCAGGAGTGTCAGTTTTTTTCTGATTGCTTTTTAATACAAGCAAGAAGAAATGCTCAAGCTGCAGATATAGTGATAATAAATCATTATTTATTATTTTCTGATATGGCATTAAAAGAAGAAGGTTTTGGTGAATTACTACCAGACTGCGATGCTTATATAATTGATGAAGCACATCAATTACCTGATATTGCATCAAATTTTTTCGGACTTGCGGTTAGTAGTAATCAACTATATAGCCTTGCACAAGATGTTCAATTGGAATATTTAAATGAAATTAATGAAGATTATGACATAAGTGATTGCACTAAAGAATTAAAAACATGTATATCTGATTTAAGATTAACGTTTGGTAGTCAGTTAAGTCGTCTGCCATGGAATGATGTGATGCAACAATCCACATCATGTTCTGCTATTGATAAATTATTAAATCAACTTCATGAGTTACATGCATTGTTGCAACCTCTCGAAGAAAGAAGTAAGGTAATGGAATCTTATTCACGCCGTTGCCTATCATTTATTAATCGTCTCGAAATGATATTAGAAACTAATGAACAGCAATATATTCGTTGGTGTGATGTTCGAAAACGACATTATTCCTTACACTTGACACCGATGAGTATCGCACCTCATTTTAAAGAACAATTAATTAATTATCCGGGGTCGTGGATTTTTACTTCTGCAACATTAACAGTTGGTAATACATTTCAGTATTTTTCAGAAAGAATGGGAATAGAATCTGCAACTGAATTGTTATTAGACAGTCCTTTTAATTTTAAGCAACAGGCATTAATTTATTTACCACCAGGCCTACCGGAGCCAAACTCTTTCCAATATAACAAACAAATTATATTAGTCGCTGAAAATATTATTAATATTGTAAAAGGCAGGACATTTTTTCTTTTTACAAGTTACCGGGCATTATCAGAAGCAAAACAAACCCTGGAAAATGTTATCGAGTATCCTTTGCTAGTTCAAGGTGATGCTCCTCGCGATGCGTTACTGGATGATTTTAGAAACAAAGGAAATGCGGTGTTACTCGGAACCAATAGCTTCTGGGAAGGGGTAGATGTAAGGGGCGAAGCTTTATCATGTGTTATTATCGATAAACTACCTTTTGCTTCAATTGGCGATCCAGTATTGAAAGCACGAATTGATACTATGCGAGCAAATGGTGAAAATCCATTTATGTCTTATCAATTACCAAATGCAGTTATTACTTTAAAGCAAGGTGTAGGTAGATTAATACGGGATATGAATGATCGAGGATTATTAGTATTATGTGATCCACGAATAACTAGTAAACCTTACGGTAAAAAATTTATATCAAGTTTACCTAAAATGCCAGTAACCAGAGATATAAATGACGTTAACGTTTTTTTTCAGACAGAAAAAAAAGGTAATTCCATAGATAAAGAGAATAGTTCAATAGACAACATAATTACATGAATATTCTTGCTTTTGATACTAGCACTGCTGCTTGTAGTGTCGCATTATCTTATGATGATCTGATTATTAATGAACACATAATCCAGCCTCGAGGACACGCAAATCTAATACTAAGTATGATTGAATCTTTATTAGGAACAGCTGGTATTACATTGAGTGATATTAGTATTATTTCTTTTGGTCAAGGTCCAGGTTCATTTACAGGTTTACGGATTGCAGCAGGTGTTTGTCAAGGTATTTCATATAGTCAAAATATTCCAGTTATTGCATTATCCAGTTTACGTATTCTGGCACAAGGTGCTTACCGCGAAACACAGCAAAAAAATATAGCCATCCTTCAAGATGCTCGAATGTCTGAAATCTACTGGGGTTGTTATTCCCTGATTAATAATTCTGACTCTAATCACATCATGCAACTAATTGGGGTGGAAAATGTCTCAAAACCTGAAATGATACAATTGGATAGCACTAAAAGCTGGTATTGTATTGGAGAAGCTTTATTAGCATATCAAACTAAACTAAAATTAAGTGATAATATAATCAATAAAGAATTTAATTATCCCAATGCTATTGATATGATTGCTTTAACAAAATTTGAATTTGAAAAAAACAACTGTATTAAAGCAAAAGAAGTGAATCCTGTTTATTTACGAAATCAAGTGGCCTCAAAAAAAATAATTTTATAAATCCGGAGCTCTTATGTGGAAGTGGTTATTAATATATCTTAGTTTCGTGTCACAAGTTAATGCACAGGAATATACAACGAAAACAGAAGACTCCGCACAAAATTCGTCAGATAATATTAAAAGCGATAATGATTTTATTTATAATAATACTATAAGTGAGACTGAACAATTTCGGACACAACAAAAACCTATGTTGTATGTCAAAAAGATTAAAAGTCCACTAAATACCGTATATAAAAAGGTATTTACCTCGTTAGATAATAATGGCTATTTTGTTGTTTTTGAACCTAATATTGGACGAAATTTAGCCCATTTTGAAAAACGTTGGGGAAATGATTATAACAAAAATAAATTAGAATCAATTCGCAGTATGGTATTTTGTAATGGCTGGTATGCGAATAAAGTCAGTAACGCTGATCCGAATATGTTAGCCTTATGTCCATTACATATAACATTAATACATAAAAAAGGTATTACGAGTATCTTATTTGTTCGCCCAGGTAGTGTTGCAGTAAATAGTCCTGCTGCAGAAATAGCAAATGAATTAGAACAAGATGTTATCCGTTCAATTGAGGAAGCTCTGGTAAAATAAAACTGCAAAAAGGAAATTAACCTTGATTTACTTGATCGTATTTAACTATTGTTAGAAATTGCTGATATTTTAGACAGTTTTTTTCTTTATCTTATTTCTTGATTTATTAAAATTAACACAATTTAAATGATTTCAGATAAATTTCATTCACCAGAATAGGGTGAGATTTACTCAAAGCATGCTACATTATTAATGATAATCATAAAAATATAAAATAATCTAACAATGCCTGGCACTTTATTTAACTTTGAGTTTCAACCAATTATCCCTGAAAAGCTATCAGGATTGGAATCACTAGCAGGGGATTTATACTACAGCTGGGATCCGAGCGTAAGAGGTCTATTTGCCAGGCTTGATTCCAAGTTATGGAAAAAATGTGGACATAGTCCTAAAGTATTTTTACGCAGGGTATCGCAACAAATACTTGATGAAGCTGCAGAAGAACACATTTATTTAGAACACTATAATCGTGCGATGTCATCTTATGATAGTTATTTAAGAAAAGAACCTCATGCTGATATTGCTGCTGCACTGAATGTAGAAACAGATTTAGTAGCCTATTTTTGTGCTGAGTTTGGTTTACATGAAAGTTTTCCAATTTATTCTGGAGGCCTTGGAATTTTAGCGGGTGATCACTGCAAGGCCGCAAGTGATCTTGGTGTACCCTTCCTGGGTGTAGGGTTACTTTATCGTCAAGGTTATTTTTCACAAACCATTGACGCCTCTGGTAATCAAAATGTTATTTACAATACAACTAATTTTGATGATTTACCGATCACAGCTGCATTAAATTCTGATGGTAAAGAGATTATTGTCGATATTGAACTTGAAGATCGTAGTATATATCTGAAAGTATGGCTGGCAAAAGCTGGTTTAGTAACACTTTATTTATTAGATTGTGATATTGAACAAAATAACGATCAAGATAGAACTATAACTTTTCAATTATACGGTGGCGATTTAGAAAATCGAATTCTACAAGAGTTGGTATTAGGAATTGGTGGTGTTCGAGCACTTCGCGCATTAGGATTAAAACCCAACATTTGGCATATCAATGAAGGTCATGCCGCATTTCAAATCCTCGAACGTGCACGTGAATATATCAACGAGCAAGACATGGATTTTGATAGTGCTCTGGAACTCGTCGCTTGTGCAACTGTATTTACCACCCATACACCGGTTTCTGCCGGCCACGATATATTTACAGAAGATTTAATTACAAAATATTTAAAATCCTATATTTTGAAATTAAAATTAAGTTCTACTGAATTTATGAAAATAGCAACTAGTCCAAATAGTCCTGATGGTTTTAATATGACTGCGTTAGCCTTGCGTGGTTCTCGATTCCATAATGGAGTAAGTCGAATTCACGGGTCTGTTGCATCACGAAATGAAGGTTATATCTGGGATCAGGTACCGTATAAAGAGAATCCTATTTCTTATATTACAAATGGAGTACATGCCCAGACTTTTTTATCTCGTGAATGGACAAATTTATTTGATAATCGTTTTCGTTTATGGCGAAATAAGTTATTAGATGAAGATTATTGGAGTTGCATTGACGAGATTCCAGATCATCGTTTCTGGAGTTTACGAAATGAATTAAAGACACAATTATTAGAATATATTTACCCATTAATGTTGAAACAACATAAACGTAATGGTAGTAGTGATGCCTTATTGAAAAAATTAACTTTTTATACTTCCCAACCCGAGAATGATGTTTTAATTATTGGGTTTGCGCGACGGTTTGCAACTTATAAACGCGCAACCTTGATTTTTTCTGATATCGATAGATTAAAAAAATTACTCAATAATCCTGATCGTCCGATGATGTTAATTTTCGCTGGTAAAGCACATCCCAATGATGTACCCGGACAAGATTTAATACGTCAAATACATGAATACGCGCTACAGCCTGAATTTATTGGAAAAATTATATTATTAGAAAATTATGATCTCGCATTAGCAAGAAAACTGGTACGAGGATCGGATGTGTGGTTAAACACACCTGTCTATCCTATGGAAGCCAGTGGTACGTCGGGTGAAAAGGCAGCAATTAATGGTGTAATTAATTTAAGCATGCTTGATGGCTGGTGGGGTGAAGGTTTTACGGGTAATAATGGTTGGGGTATTGCACCTCATAACGAGGAGTTTGATGAGAATTACCGTAATCAACAAGAAGCTTCAGATTTACTTGATATATTAGAATATGAAGTAATCCCAATCTTTTTTGATCGTGGCAACCATGGTTATTCACATGATTGGGTAGAAATAGCTAAAAACTCCATGAAAACTTGCATTCCCAGATTTAATTCTCAACGAATGGTTAAAGATTATGTATTTAAATTTTATTGCAGTGCCAAAAAATATTATTTATCGTTAGTTGATGGGGATCAAAGTCAGGCTAAAAAATTAAGTTTATGGAAAAACAAGGTTCGTAATCATTGGCAAGGTGTGACTATACGGTGTATTGATTGCAGTAAAAAAGTATTAACACAGGATGAAGTCTTATCTGTTAGTGTTGCAGTATTTTTAAATAGTTTATCCTCTGATGATGTTATTGTTGAATGTCTCGTCGGACGATTATCCAGTAATAATAAATTTGATACGCGATCACATTATTTTTTAAGTCATAAAGATGGTGAAGCCAACGATAAAAATGAAGATATTTTCACTTTAGATTTAAAACCTCTTATTCCAGGGTTAAATCATTATAAAATTCGAGTGTACCCCTATCATGATTTATTAAGTCACCCATTTGAAATGGGTTGTTTATTTTGGGTGTAATATTTTAATTTATGTATTACAGTTTCTATCAAACAACGAAACTAATTCACTTAAAATTTCTGTTAAATTATTTGGTACTTGTTCCCAATTAAAACGCCATAACCAATTATCCTCTGTTGTTCCTGGTGTATTCATTCGATTGTTCTCGCCCAGGCTCAATAGATCCTGCATAGGTATAATCGCTAAATTACTGCGTGATGCTAGTGCTGTTCTAATTAGTGGCCAAGGCATGGTTGGACCAATGTTATAACCATAATAATTATTCATCTTGTTTTTGATATCATCTGGTAATTGCATATACCATGATAGTGTCGTGTCATTATCGTGAGTACCGGTATACACAACAGAATTTTTTTCATGTTGATGTGGTAAATAACTATTATTTGCGTCACCATCAAAGGCAAAGTGTAATATTTTCATACCGGGAATTGAAAATTGTTCTCGCAGTTTAATTACTTTATCAGTAATTATACCGAGATCTTCTGCGACCAGGGGTAATGTGCCAAAAGTACTTTTGACGCTGTTTAAAAATCGTTTTCCTGGTGCAGTAACCCATTTACCATTTTTCGCTGTTTCAGCATCGGCCTTTATTTCCCAATAAGCTTCAAACCCTCTGAAATGATCGATGCGTAGTAAATCAAATAACTTTAATTGCGTTGCGATACGCTCATGCCACCAAACAAATTTATCACTGCTTAGCTTTTTCCAATTATATTGCGGGTTTCCCCAACGTTGGCCTGTTTCTGAAAAATAATCTGGTGGTACGCCAGCAACTGTCTTTAATGAGCCATCACTTAATACAGAAAAGTATTGTCGATTTGCCCAAACATCAGCACTATCATGTGCAATAAAGATTGGAATATCACCAAATAAATATATATTACGTTCATTAGCGAATTTTTTTATTTCTTGCCATTGTTGAAAGAAAGTAAATTGAATAAATTTTTCACGGAGAATTTCATATTGTAATTTATCTGATTCTGCTTTGAGTGCATCCATATTACGATCACGTAGTGAATCAGGCCACTGATACCATGGCGCACCATGCCGATTCTGTCTGATACAAATATAAAGACTATAATTATCTAACCATGACTGATTATCTTTGATAAATATATTAAATGCATGGGTTAATTTTTTGTTTTTTATTTCAATGAAATTATCATATGCTTTATGTAGACAACTTAATCTGAATTTATCACTTTCAGTAATTGAATTTATATTTAAAAATTCTTGATCAGAGATTTTATCTAATAATTTATAATCGACTAACCAATCCAGGCTAATTAAGTAAGGGTTTCCAGCATGAACAGACATGCATTGATAAGGCGAATGGTCGTAATGTACAGGACCTAAGGGTAACATTTGCCACACGCTTAACTTACTTTCTTCTAAAAATTTGATAAACCGATATGCTTGATGACTAAAATCACCGCTGCTTAATGGGCCGGGTAGTGAAGTGGGGTGACATAAGACTCCGGCGCGACGTGATGCTAATATATCAATGTTTTTCATTATATTCAGTGAGGCAATGTTTGATGTTTCAGATTTATTTAAGTTATCTTTCATTGAAGATAGTAGGATTAATTGTTTTTCAGGTTTAGTTCTGGATTAAATACTTCCGGGGCGCATAACTCCACCTAATGCTGGATCACCACTGCCAGCACTAAAGGGTAGATCAAGATATTCCGGGCAGGGTTGTTGTAATAAATGATACAGTCGTTTTAAGTGAATACGATACAATTTATCAAAATCATTCACAGTAGCTTCGGAATTATAATCTCCAAACCACCAGGCCCAATCGGATCCTTCGCATATTGCTAACTGATATTCTGCCGCAGAAATTTGTTCTTCATTTAGTTTTCCTTCTGATATTTTTTTATCAAAAACATTTTTTGCATCTGTCAATACTTCCCAACAACGATTTTTATCCGCATCACCAATCCAGGTAGAAAAACTACCGTAGACCCAGCTACCTGCAGTAATGCTATATAGAGGTACGGTTTTTATTCCAGATTGCAAGCACTCAGAAAAGGTAGTCAAATTAATAACTGATTGGGTGGAAAGTTTTGAATATAATGCTGATAAAAAATAATAAGCATTTTCAGGGTAATGCTCCCAGGCATTTTCACCGTCAAGTATTATTGATACAATATGATCACTCAAATCAACAACTTCTGATTCTTGAATACTAGCTACAATATTTTTTAAATGGTGAAGTAAGTCAGCTACCGCATCGTCGGCATGCCACTCATAATATTTAAAACCAATATTATCAGATAATCCATCGTTACGAAAAAAACAATTAACATTACTATTGTTATATTGATAGACTCGATGCATATAGTTTTCAGGTTTAGTATTTTCAGGTTTTTCCATACTGTTATGTAACACTGTTTCACCGCTTGCTGTCCAGTTAAATCCAAATTCAGCCAGTAGTTGTAATGTTTCATCGCTAACGGCTCCTTCCGATGGCCAACAACCCTTGGGTATAAAACCAAAGTATTTTTTAAATGTATTTATTCCTTTTTGCATATGCCATTTGGCACGTTGTGCTCCACCAGTATATGAACTTATATCAGGTGATAGTAAATTAGGCATAACTTCTTTAGCGGAATGAATATTTTGCATCAAGGGTAAAATTGGATGTGCGTAGGGTGTTAATGACACTTCTAATTGACCATTTTCTACTAGCCGTCGATAACGTTCAATGATTGTTTTAAGCTGTTCACCAATGACAATTAACAGTTCGCGTCGGTCTTTAAGTGTATAATTTTGTTTTTTATCCATTAAACGTTTAATTCGAATATCACTTCGTCTTAAGGTTTCACCTAACCATGCGATATGATGCCATACTACCAGATCACTAATAAATAAATTAGTCATATAAACGGTCATAGATTCATTGGACAGTATGGTTTTGGCAAAACTGGCTAATGCATCATAAGGAGCAAAGCGTTTGATTAAACGTTGTTCGTTAACTTTTAAACATTGTTCTATTAGATTAAGACGTGATAAATTATCGGCTGGTAAATCTGGGTTCACCAGGGAAAATAACAATGAGTCGGGTATTGTGATGCCATTGTTTAAATAATTTTGAATATGTTTAGAATAGTCATCGATTTGTTCTAATAAAATAGGCGCAAAGTTTATAACTGCACGGGCATTTGGTATGGCTTCGAGATGAGCTGCCATGTCAACATAATCTTTTATAGTATGCAAATACGTCCATGGTAATATGTATTGCCCGGTATTTCGATCACGATAATCCGGTTGATGCATGTGCCAGCAAAGTACGACATTTAATTTTTGATTATTTTGATTAACGGACATGATGCAGCTGTTGATTTAACATATCAGGTGTCACTAAAACTATACCTTCTGGACTTATCTGATAGGTTTGCGCATCTAATATTGGATTTTCACCAATAATTGTACCATCCGGAATTTGACAGCCTTTGTCGATAACGGCATTTTGAATTCGACAGTGTTGTCCAATACACACATTGGGAAGTATCACTGACGCATTTATAAGTGAATATGAGTCAACATGAACATTTGAAAATAACACTGAATGTCGAACAGTAGAACCAGAAACGATACAGCCACCTGATACCATTGAATCAATGGCTGTACCTCGGCGGGTTTCATCGTTGAATACAAATTTTGCTGGTGGTAATTGTTCCTGATGCGTCCATATTGGCCAATCAGTATCATATAAATTTAATTCTGGAATAACACCGATTAGTTCCAGATTAGCTTTCCAATACGCATCAACTGTACCAACATCCCGCCAATAGGATCGATTATTACTATCCGTATCATGAAACGAATAAGCATAAGCTCGATGTTTGTTTATTAAATTGGGTAATATGTCTTTACCAAAATCATGACTTGATGTGATGTCATCAGCATCGGTAATTAATTGTTCAAATAAAAAATCTTTATTAAAGATATAAATTCCCATAGAGCATAAAGATTCTTTATGATTACTAGGAATGTGGGCGGGAAATTTGGGCTTTTCAATGAAAGATTTAATACGATCACTTTCATTTATGTCAATTACCCCAAAAGCACTGGCATTTTCTATTGGAACCTCAATACAAGCTATTGTAACATCAGCATCTTTTTCTTCATGTTGAGCCAACATTTGTCCATAGTCCATTTTATAAATATGATCGCCAGCTAAAATTAACACGTGTTTAGCATTATGAATTCGAATAATATCTAGGTTTTGATATACGGCATCAGCAGTACCTGCATACCAAGATGCTTCAATGCGTTGTTGAGCAGGTAATACCTCAACGAATTCACCAAACTCTCCCCTTAAGTGTCCCCAGCCTTTTTGTACGTGACAAATTAATGAGTGAGCCTTGTATTGTGTTAACACTCCAATTCGTCTGATGCCCGAATTAATGCAATTTGATAGTGGGAAATCAATTATTCGAAATTTTCCACCAAAGGGTACGGCAGGTTTAGCGCGCCACTGGGTCAAATCCTGTAATCTAGAGCCTCGACCTCCGGCCATGATGAGTGCCAGAGTATTTCGTGTTAAACGGTTAATATGATTGGAAGAATTTTTTTGCGAAAAAACTGAAATCATATAATGGTATGTCCTTGTTTTAAAAGCAAGTTTAATATTTGACTGTTAAATAAAATTAAACTTATTTAAATTATGCATTTTGAAGCAATTTTTATGGTACGCAAGCTAAAACTGACTATGCTTTATATACAGAGAATATATCTAAAACAGTAATTTAAAAAAAATAATATATTTTTAAATTTAGTATCATTATAT
>JBGMQW010000116.1:0-4989 GCA_048060815.1 Thiohalomonadales bacterium
CTCTTTAATAAATGGACAATTTATACCAACCTTGGGACTTTCAGGCGTTGTGACCGGCATGATTGGATTTTCTGCTTATATGATGCCACGAGCGACTATACAAACACTGGTGTGGTTTTTTCTCTATGTTCGTCGATTGTTTATTCCGGTTTGGATATTAGCCATTTGGTATATTGGGTGGGACATCTATGATTTATTTTCAAGGACGGATAATGGCGGTACTAATTTTGTGGCTCATGTTTCGGGTGGTATATCGGGCTATATTATTGCTCGATTGTGGTTTAAAGAAAGACGAGACGAAGTTCAAGATGAATTAGATGATGCTATTGAATTTTCACAAGCCAACCGTGGTGGTGTTGGAAATATGAAGAGTTTGTATATGGGGGATCGAACTCGAATTGATAGTGATCACCGTGAAAGTCAGGCTAAGAAAGACTGGGGTGTATATAAAGACCGGCTTTATAAACTGGTTATGTCG
The DNA here is from genome assembly GCA_048060815.1 of Thiohalomonadales bacterium. Classification (GTDB taxonomy): domain Bacteria; phylum Pseudomonadota; class Gammaproteobacteria; order UBA6429; family Thiohalophilaceae; genus CAYQUC01. The sequence continues at coordinate 479 of JBGMQW010000116.1, forward strand.
GGAAATGCAAGTGAAGTAATATTCATTATTTTAAAAGATTATGAGTTTAATTCAAGAAGCCCTGAAACTTATGAAGAGTTATTTTTTGAAATTGGGAAATGGCGTAAGAAACGCAGTTATTTTTGTGTTGGACGATTATTAATAAATTTATATTTGGAACAAGGTAAATTGGGAAATGCGTTTACAATATTGGCCGAATGTATCAAGACAGACACGGACTTTGTTTTACCAGATTCATCAAAGGTGTTAATGCTGGCTAATGTCGCACTAAAGAAAACGGACTATAAATTGGCATACCAAATTATTCGAGATTATAAGCATCGTTATTTTGATAGTGGAGCATGCACCGAGCATTTAGCACTCGAAGCCAAATTGTTGTATCAACACCTGGATAGACGAAATGATGCAATTGCTTTATTAAAGAAAGCAATTAGTGTCGTGGGTATTTACGAAGCTCATGCGTTACAGGTTTTGCTGGATGAGATTGAGGCAGATAATAATTAAAACGCCTCGCAAGTAGAAAATTACTTAGCTTTTCGTTTGAGTGATTTGTGACTACTCGATCATTAATCAGATAAACCTGAGTAACTAATAGAAATTTTAAGATACCCATAGCTGGATGATCATCCAATAATGACAGGCACTTTTGTAATGAACTATTCCGTGTTTTAATTTCCTTTCAAATATCACCCTGGGTGCGTTTGGAAATACCACTTTATTTAAAAGTAGATTATGAGCCGAATAGAGGCTATCATTTGACTCATATTATGAGCTGATTAAGGTAGATTAATCGGCTCAATTTATACTATATCAATAAGTTACAGAGGATAACTATCATTCATGTATATCTGGCAAGCTCAGGATTGGCCTCACTTTGTTTATCAAAAGAGTATTATTGCACCTAAACTGGACACCATTGTTGCATTACAAAAAGCTCTTATTGGTAACGCGACAAAGCTCCCCGAAGCTCTTGATCGTCAGGCTGAAATGGATGCCTTGATTCAAAATGCCATTCAAACTTCTGAGATAGAAGGGGAAAAACTGAATGTCAGCTCGGTGCGTTCATCTGTTGCTAGGCACTTAGGATTGGAACAGGCTGGTTTACCTGCTGGAACTCGTCAAACTGAAAGTTTGGTTAAGATGTTGTGTGCTGTTACCGACAATCTAGGTGAACCTGTTGATCTGGCGTTGCTTTGTGAATGGCAGGCAGCTTTATTTCCTGATGTGCCGTTATTACATGATATTGCTGTTGGTGAACTACGAGGAGAAGCACCAATGCAAGTTGTGTCGCAAAAAGGTAACCGTGAGATTGTGCATTATCAGGCGCCACCTCGATCAGAACTCCAATATGAATTGGAGTTATTTTTTGAGTGGTTTAATTCGCAATTAAAACAAAAAAGCTCAACATTTAATAATGGTATAATTCGAGCTGCGATTACACACTTGTGGTTTATCACTTTGCATCCTTTTGATGATGGCAATGGCAGGGTTGCACGTGCGTTGACTGACCGAGCGCTTGCTCAGGCTGAACAGACGAGTGTTCGATTTTATTCTTTGAGTGCAGCGATCGAAATGAATCGAACTGCTTATTATGAAATTTTGCAAGACACGCAATCATGCTGTTGTTTTTATCAAAAAAAATCAGATAAGGCTACTGATATCACTGACTGGATAAACTGGTTTCTGGAGGTGTTGGCTGAAGCGATTAAACAGGGTAGTTTTCGTATCGAACGGGTTATGGCTAAAACACGTTTTTGGCAAACGCATAGTCAAACTGTATTAATTGCGCGGCAGATTAAAGTATTAAACCGTTTGTTAGAATCTGCTGGTGATGAGTTTTTACAGGGTATCAACGCCAGAAAATACCAAAGTCTGGCGAAAGTGAGTAAAGCAACAGCAACACGCGATCTGGTTGATTTATTAGAGAAGGGCTGTTTAAAAAAATTACCTGGTAGTGGTCGCAGTACTCGTTATTATATTAAGAATATCAAAGAGTCTAATCTTCTTTGGTAAGAATAATATGCGGTATTAAAGCTTGGTCTATTTATACATAAAAAAATGTTTTCCTTGGCGTTCTTAGCGTCTTGGAGGCTAAAAAATTAAAATTCAGTGTTTTTTAATATATGTACTAGTCGGTATTCTTTTCAACTATCTTAGTAGTAAGATTAGACTGCGGAATCTAGGTTAAACTTGTAAAAATTCGATTCCGAGTACATCCTTGCAAATTACCATTGCTTTTCGTGCCTTGCTAAAATTTTTCGCAAGCTGAATTAGTGGAAAAATATTACCCGGTCTTTTTAATAATCCAACCAGTAATTTTATAATACTGACATTTCCATTTTCATCCATATTATTTGTGACTACGAATGGAATAGTCATGTCGGCAGGATCAACAATAACGCGCAAACTAATAAAAGGGATTTGATGTTTTTGGCTTATTCGTGCGAGTGCCACTGTTTCCATATCAACAGCTAAAGCATTACTGGTTTCAAATAGTTTTTGTTTATCTGCGCTGCTTGCGACAACGAGAGTACTTTCACAAATTGGACCGCTTATTACCTTTTGTGATTTTGCGAGCTTTAGTGTGTTGAATACTTTTTGTTGCCAATTAGTATCGATTGATATTTTATGTCCATCGTTATCGATACCGGAATCTGCAACAATAATGTCGCCAGCTTTACACTCCGGATTAATTCCACCTGCGGTACCGAAACTGAGTAATGCAGTTACGCCTTGTTTTATATGTAACTGAGCGGCTTGTTCGGCATTCGCGCTACCCATGCCGCATACAATGAGAGTGACATTTTTAGTTAAGGAAACAGGGAGGTGTTGCGTTATTGATTGTCGGGTAAGTACGCTTGCTTCTGTTGGTAGTGCGACGATTATTCCAAGAGCTAATGCCACGAAGCTATACCCTGAAAATAACTAGGAAACGGGTTGATTTAAATTTCGATAGCGTGCTAATGCCCATAGTGGGAATATTTTATCGTAACTATGATATTTTAAATGGAAAACACGCGGAAAACCGGGGGCAGTAAAACAAGCATCATCCCAAAGTCCGTGGTCTTTTTGTGTGTGGCATAAAAATCGTGTTGCACGTTGTAATTCAGGTGAATGAGTCTCACCTGCGGCCATTAATGCCAACATTGCCCAGGCAGTTTGAAAAGCAGTACTACGTAAACCTTCACCGGCATAATTATCGTCAATGTAGGAATCATTACTCTCACCCCAGCCTCCATCGTCACGTTGACATGATTTTAACCAGGTTACTGCACGTTGCACCATGGTATCATTTTTATCTATGCCGGCTTTGTCCAATGCCACCAATACTGACCAGGTACCATAAATATAGTTGGTACCCCAACGCCCAAACCAGGCACCACTGTCTTCCTGTTGCTCGGCAAGATAACGTAAACAGCTGTCCATTGATTTTCGATAATGATGTTGTTTCATTTTATCGAGTGTACCGAACAATGTGAGGCAACGTGCACTGACATCAGCCGATGGTGGATCGAGTAATGCACCATGATCAGCAAATGGGATTTCGTTTAAAAATTCATGAAAATTATCTATTTCAAAAGATGCAAATCCACCGTTGGATGATTGCATTCCTTGTAACCAGTTTGCTGCACGGTTAATAGAAAATTGATATTGTGTGCTATGCGTGTTTTGCATTGCCCATGCTACAACTGCAGTGTCATCAAGATCCGGGTAAAAATCATTTTGAAACTGAAATGCCCAGCCACCCGCGGGCAGGGTGGGTCGTTGTTCTTGCCAGTCGCCTTTTTCAGTCAACAATTGTTTTGTTTGTAACCAATCCAGCGCTTTACCCACTTGTTTTTCAGTACCTGCAACTTCCTGTAATGCAAGACAAGCCAGACCGGTATCCCAAATTGGTGAGTTACAAGGTTGGCAATAGGCTGCTTCATCGGTAATTACCAATAAATCTTCAATCGCTTTTTTTGCAGTGATACGAATTGGATCATCTGCCTTGTAACCAAGGTAATCCAATGCTTCATAGGCATTGACCATGGCTGGAAAAATGGCGCCCAGGCCACCTTCACCATTCAAACGTTCAACAAACCAGGCTGCGGCTTTATCGGTGGCTTTACTGCGCAGCCAGCGGGGTGTTAATGGTTCAATTATTTTCGCTATTCTTTCCAGTACCACAAACAAACCATTAATGGAAAAACTCAAAGGCAATTGTAAGCGAATTTTACTGGGATCATTTACAAACAATTCTTCAATATTAACGTTCTGTGGATTACGTGCCTTCACACGATGAGTGCATAAAATCGAGAGTGGTACGGTAACCGTTCTGGACCAATAGGCTACTTTACTTAAGTGAAATGGAAACCAGCGCGGTAACAACATAATCTCGACCGGTACTATTGGAACAGCCGACCACGGAACTTGTTCAAACATGGCTAAACGCAGCATTGTGAAAACATTAGTACTGGATGCGCCACCCGCATTTAGTATTTTGTTCCTGGCTTTTACCATGTGTGGTG